>DATLMN010000026.1:0-30030 GCA_035537255.1 Pyrinomonadaceae bacterium
GGATGCGTTCTCTGTGATTAGCAGTACCACCAAACGTAAACGCAGTTTCCGTAGCCGTCGCATTCCCAGGCATAACAAACATCCTGGTTGCTGTAGGCCTGCACGTCGCCGCCCTGTGAACCGGCTTTGGCAACGGCCTGAGCGTCGTCTTTGGTCCGGTTGTCTTTCTTCGGGAACATCTCCGCCAGCTTGTCCGGCGCGATTTTGTATTGCTCAAGCGTGGCATCCGGCACATCGTATAACGTTACGTTGTTTTCTTTATCGGGTTTGCTAACTATCGCCATGGCTTTTTGTATTCTCCTTTTCAGGGTTAAGAGGACTAGCGTATCCTCACTTGACAAAGGTTAATGCGGGCTTCTTTTCGCGCCGCGACTCGCGTCTTTCGTGGACGCTTCTTCGGCACTTGATTACCCGTCTGCTCAATTGATGCTGCAATCTCTGATAGCTTTCAGCAGCTCGTAGGGGCCGAATAACTTTTCGGGAAGAGGTCTCGTCCACCTCGTCCTCTGATTTTCGCTCTCGGCTCAACATACAATCGCTTGACGTGACTCTGAAAGGTTTTTGCGCCCCCGGTCTTGCGAATTTCAGAGGGCCGCATTAACCTCATGTAAAGACAAAACATTGCTGTCAGGACAAAGATGTCCCAGACACGTCAAAACCCGCGATTGTGGATTCCGCGCCGTCTCTTTATAAAATGAAGCTTTTGAGCACGCTCACTGCTGAATCCGAAGTCGGATTCTGTGCTCGAAGGCCGTCGCGGCAAGCCTTTGCGCTGCCGAAGGAGCTTTTGCGGCACTCTCTGATTTGAGCGGGCGTTATCCTAGCAGCCAAGCCCGCTTCGCGCAAGTTTTTTCTCGTCGAATTAAGGGACGCAAATACCGTGCGCCAATGGAGCGCAAATCCACCAGACGGCGCACGGTTCCAGGGTCAGGCGGGCTCATCCAGGCAGCTTTTTAAAGTCTCTTCAAATTTCGGGTCGACGCCTCCGCCAAAGTGCGCATAGCGTACCACGCCGCGCCGGTCAATCAGCGCCAGCGTCGGCAGCCCCGTCGCGCCGTACTCTTCTTGCGTGCGCTCATCTTCGGCGACGCCGATACGGAACGACAAGCGGTGCTCGCCAGTCATCTTGCGCATCAGCTCAAGCTCTTCTTCCTGCGACTCTGCGGTCGCGCGATAAGCCATGTAGTGGCGCGTGAGCGCGATGATCTCAAGACCGCGCGCCGCGTGCTCTTCATCTAGCTGGCGCAATTTGGGAAACATTTCCTGGCAGGGTTTGCACCAGGTGGCCCAGAACTCCAACAGGACGACGCGCCCGCGCAGTTCTTTCAGCGTCGCCGGTGAACCTTGAAGCCACGTCCGGACGGAGATTTCCGGAGCGCGAGAACCCAGAATCTCAAGCTGGCGCGCACGGTCGCGAAGTTGTATGCGTCCACCGGCGGCGGCGCGTTTCTGTTCGGGAGTCCCTTGGGCCTGCACGATCTGAAATATTCTTTCGGCGAACTCCGCTTCTTCACGCAGCATAGCGCGCGCTTTGGCCGTCTCGTCTTCCGCCAGGTAAAGTTCCGCAAGTGTCGTCGCCACGTCGACGCGCGTGCGAAACTCTATCTCGTAAGGGAAGGAGCGCGCCTCTCCGAGCGCAGTCTCAAGCCGCTCAAGCGCCGCTTCCCGCCGCCCAAGTCTTCGAAGCTCAAAAGCATCTGCCAGGCAGGCCGCGACGCGCTCCTGTGGCTTAAGTGCGTCGGTCGCTGCGCTCGCTGAAGTTTCCATCGCGGAATCCATATCTCTTTTTATACCCCGGCTGTGCTGTGAAATAAGAAGATGAAGTGCGCTCGGTTGTCTTTACAAATCACGCGCACATTTTATCGCGTCATCCGGCGGGTTGTGTCCCTCCGGCAGATGATGCAGCCAGCGCCGCCTCTTCCGTGTCGAAAATTTGAAAAGCCTTGTGGACATTGGTCATCTTCAAGAGGCCGCGAATCTGCTGCGGCACGTTCGTCAGATGCAGGTGAGCATCGTGGCGCGCAGAGGTCACAAGCGAAGTCACCAACTCGCCTATACCGCTGCTGTCTAGGCGGCGGCATTGTGCCAGGTTGATGAGAATGAGACGACGCCCGGCCTCAAGGTTTTTGCGCACCTTATCCAGCACGCGCTCCGTACTGCTGGCGACGGTTAGCTCGCCTATGATCTCTATGACGGTAGCGCCAGCGTTCTCGCGCTCGTTGAGTTCCAGTTTATTGATTGACATGGCTTTTGTGCTCCGATCAAGGCAAGGGCGAGGATGAATCTATTTTCATCTTCCGCACAAACAAGGGCGTAAATATACTCGAAACTTTCAAGGGCTGTCACGCACGTCTGATCTTACGCGCCCCTTGGCCTAAAGGTTCTGAGAAACCTTGCCTTCTCTTATCCTTCTGCATTAATATCGCCTGCGTTTCTGCGGTTGGTCTTCAAAAGTCTCAGTCACAATTCAAACGGATAGAAAAGCGATCAAGCCCGCTCTGCGTACTCGCGTAAGAACGAGCACGCCTGCCCCAATACTATTTTCACCGAGTGAGGATAAGATGCAGACAAAATTCGCCTCCCACGTTTCCAAGCTTCTGTTACTGACGGTCTGCCTTCTAACGATGGCCTTCAACGTCCGAGCCCAATCACAGGCCACCACGGGCGACATCGAAGGCCGCGTGCTGGACCCGCAGGAGGCCTCTGTGCCGAACGCGACGGTGACGGCCAGAAATCAACAGACCGGTCTTGAGAAAACTTCGACCACGGGCGAAGAGGGAGGCTATCGCTTTATATTGCTTCCGCCCGGCACTTATACCATCAGCGCGACGGCGCAGGGGTTCGCGGTCACGGAGCTGCGCGACGTGGTCGTGACCGTCGGCAGTAAGACTCCGCTGGACATCAAGCTCTCTGTCAGCGGCACGAGCGAATCCGTGACGGTGTGGGGCGATGCGCCGATAGTCGAGACCGCTCGCACTTCCGTTTCCACGACGATTGACCAACGCTCCATCGAAAATCTGCCGATCAACGGACGCAATTATCAGGACTTCGCGACGTTGACGCCGGGCGTGGTGATAGACCGCACGCGTGGCGGCGATATTTCGGTCGGAGGCCAGAAGGGCACGCTTAACAATCTACAGGTTGACGGCGTTGACAATAACAATACCTTCTTTGGCCAGGCGTTCGGGCGCGGAGGCGTGCGACCGCCTTACCAGTTCTCCGAAGAATCCGTGCAGGAGTTTCAGGTTAACCAGAACGGTTTCTCTGCGGAGTTCGGACGCGCTGGCGGCGCAGTCATCAACGTCGTCACTCGTTCGGGGACGAATGAGTTTCACGGCGGCGGCTTTGAATACTTTCGCGACGAATCCTTGAACGCCAACACTGCCGACACGAAAGCTTTGCAGGCGCGCCAGGGAAGACTGAACAAGCGTCCCAAATCGCAGATCAATCAATTCGGCGGTCGCATCGGTGGGCCAATAGTCAAAAATCGCGCCTTCTTCTTCTTCACCTACGACGGGCAGCGCCAGGATTTACCCAATATCGTCGATGCGCCGATCTTCAATCTACAGCCCGCGTCGATTCAAGCGCTGCTCTTGCCGAAGCTCAACATCTATTCCATAGGGCGTAATCAGAATGTGTTTCTGGGCAAGACTGATATTGCCTTGAACAAGAGCAACCAGCTTTCCATACGCTTTAACCAGCAGAACTTCACAGGGCGCAATAATGAGAACGGCGGCCCGCTGAGCGTCGAAGAGCACTCCGGCAATAGCATCGTGTATAGCACGACGCTCTCCGGCACGCTCGCCTCGACCATCTCGCCTTCGATGGTCAACGAGTTTCGCTTTCAATTCGCGCGCGACCGCGAGCCGGGCGAGGCCAACAGCGATGATCCAGAGGCTGTGATCAATGCGGGCGGCGTCAATCTGAACATCGGACGTAATAACTTTAGCCCGCGCGAAACCACCATCAAGCGCGCACAGTTTATAGACAATCTCTCGTACGTCCACGGTCGCAGCACTTTCAAATTCGGTCTGGGCTTTAACTTCGACCGTATTTTTAATTTCTTCCCAGGCTTGTTCAGCGGCTCATACAACTTCAGGAACATCACTATCCCCGCTGGCGGTGGATTCCCCGCTGCGACTTACGCCAACGGTTACGAGGCGTACGCGGCCAGCTTCAATACGGCGGCAGCACCCTCAGCTTTTAGCTACTCGCAGGCTTTTCCGGGTGAAGGAACGACGGGGCCGACGACTTTTCCGAACACCTCGGACTATGCTTTCTTCGCGCAGGATGACTGGCACGTGACGCCTAAGCTGACGCTCAATCTGGGCCTGCGCTACGACCTGCAAAAACTGGCGTGTCCTTCCGTGCAGAATCCTGACACGCTGCTTCTCAACAACGGCGTCGATACGAGCCGCTGTCCGGAAGATTCAAACAACTTCGCGCCGCGCTTCGGCTTTAGTTATGCGTTTGATGAAAGGACTGTGCTGCGCGGAGGCTACGGCCTCTTTTACGGTCGTACGACGGCGATTGATCTCGGCACGGCGCATTCAAACAACGGCATCAACGTCATTAACGTGACGCTCAATTCCGCGCAGATCATTGCCGCTGGCTTGCGCTTTCCCAACACCCTGACGGCGCTTCCGGCGGCGAGCCTGCCAAAAAATCTTTACCTCTTCGCAGAAAACTACGAGCAGCCTTATGTTCAGCAGGCGCGCTTAGGCTTTGAGCGCGAAGTGATTCCGAACCTGAGCCTTTCCGTCACCTGGATGTTTTTCAAAGGCGTTCACCTGACGCGCACGCGCGACATCAATCTGGGCGCGCCCGTCCTGACGACTTTTACAGCGCCGGGCGGCGAGACTTTTACATTCGAGCGCTTTCCTGCCACGCGACCCATCTCTCGCACGACGGGGATTACCTACAATCGCATCAGCCTGTTTGAAAGCAGCGCTAACTCTAAATATAACGGGCTGGCGATTCAGGCCACGCGGCGTTTCTCGAACGGATTCCAGTTCCTGGCCGCTTATACTTTCTCGCACGCGCGCGACGACAAGCCCGATCAGACCGCAGTGGTGGTCGGCACTGACGATAGCAAGATCGTGCAGAACCAGCTCAACGCGCGCGCGGACTATGGCGCAGCCGACACGGACCTGCGCCATCGCTTCGTCTTCAGTCCCGTTTACGAATGGGGGAGATTCAACCGAAGCGACAACGCCGTCATTCGAGCGCTGCTGAGCGATTACACCTTAAGCGGTATTGTTCAGCTTCAATCGGGTTTCGCCTATTCGGCTTTCGTCAGCGGCGACCCGAACCGCGACGGCAATACTGCGAACGACCGTCTGCCCGGAACGGAGCGCAACAGCTTCTATACACCGGCCACTTACCAGTTCGATGCGCGCATCACGCGCTCAATTCGCACCAGCGAGAAGACGCGCCTGCGTCTGATTCTGGAAGGCTTCAATATCTTTAACCGCGCAAATATCCTGACGGTCAATAACACGATTTTTACGGCGACTGGCACGACTCTGGCAGCGCCCTCTGCGACCACGCCTTTTCAATCGCCGCGCACGTTCCTGACGCCGCGACAATTGCAACTGGCCATCAAGTTCGACTTCTAAAGCAAGCGCACGCGGCGCAAGGGAAAGCGGTGGGGGTTCTAGACTTCTGCCGCTTTTCTTTGTCCAAGGCGCGTCCCAGCCGCTTGACGGCTATTTCAGCCCGTCCGTAGAATGTTTTCCGGTTCTCATGAAAATATCTGGAAACCAGCGGTTGCGAGGCTTCGGCCAGAGCGTGCGGTGTCCTGCCCCGTCATGCGCCGGAGCATTTGAAGTGTTCGTCCATTTCCCCGGCGCGCGAGAGACAAACCTTACGCGCGTCCGTGTACAGGTCTTGAGGAGTTTGAATGAGTAATCCCTACGATCCGCAGCGCGATCCCAATCAGCCGGAGCCGATTGACGATCTTATCTTGCGCGACGACGAGATGGAGCATGATGATGCTGCCTCCGCCTCGCGTACAGCATCATCGGTGCGCGATATTGCATCACGCATCCCCGAATCCTTAAGCGCGATTGGACGCGACATCAGCCGCACCATAGAGCGCGCCATTTCTGCAAAGGATGATTACGTGGTCGCCGTTAAAGTCTCGCCCGATGCTCAGGAGAAGTTGGAACAGCTCGTCCAGGCCGGAGTCTTTCGCAGCCGCGCAGAGGCCGCTGCCTACTTGATAGACGAAGGCATTAAGACGCAGTCGGCCCTCTTCGACCGCGTGCAGCAAAAGCTTTCAGAGATCGAACGCCTGCGCGCAGAGCTGCGCGGCATGGTGGGCGAAGGCAAGCCCGGAGTCTAAAAGAGGCAAGGAAAAGGGAGCGCACGTCGCAAGAAAGCCTTTCGTCTTATCGTGCGCGAGCGCGTAGGGTGTTTGCCTTTTCCGCACCACGCGGGCTGCCACACGCTTTTCGTTCTTCCTTAACGCGCGCGCACGCAGAGCTTCTCATTTGATCGCAATCATCTGACTAAGAATGGCTCTGCGCTTGTCGCGCACGAGAGCGCCGTCAAGGCCGTCGCCTCTCATGCGCGCTCTCTTGCGGTGCTCTCTCTATACAAACTTACGAGGGAATTTTCATGGGACGCTTATCCTGTCTGACCGCTGTTGTCGTTACCGCCATCGCCCTTCTCTTCTGTAATGCATTCGTGATCTCCGCTGTGGCCCAGTCACAAAATGCGAATCGCGCACAAGCTAGTCAAACACCTTCGCCGGGCGGAGCAGCAGCCGCTAAACCGTCGGCTATTCCGACGCCTTATGAGACGACGTTGAGTAATGGCTTGCAGGTCTTGATCGTCGAAGATCATCGCCAGCCCCTTGTCAATTATCGTCTGGCGTTTCGTATCGGCGATGCGAATGATCCGTCCGAGACGCCGGGACTGGCGGCTGTCCTGGCAGACATGTTGACGCAGGGGACTGAAGCGCGCACGGCTCAACAGCTCAGCGACGAGCAGTCGCGCACGGGTGCGGCGTTGGCCGCCGGATCAAACGCAGACTACACGACCTTAGCCGCTTCCGCGCCGACCAAAGCTGCCGAGCAGGCGCTTGAGCTACTGGCAGACATCGCTCTGCGCCCGTCGTTTCCCGCCAGAGAGCTTGAGCTTATCAGGCAGAACAGAAAACAGTTTCTCGTACACCAACGCTCGCAGCCATCTTTCCTCACAAATGAAAGGCTCGCGCTAGCCCTCTTCGCAAAGCATCCGTACAGCAGAATCTCTACGACCGCAGAAGCGCTCGATGCGATGACGCGTGACCGTCTGATAGCCTTTCACCGTGCGATGTTTATTCCTAATCAGGCAGTGCTGGTCGTCGTCGGCGATGTTCAGCGCGATGCTTTGATGAAACGCATCAACGACCTGTTCGGCAAGTGGGCGCAAGCGCCGGTCGCAGACCAGCAGTTTACCGCTCCGCCCGTGCGCGAAGCCCGCGCCATTTATGTTGTAGATCGTCCGGGCGCGACTCAATCCAGTATCGTCATCGCCAATCTGGGCGTCACGCGTGCGAGCGAAGACTATTTTCCGCTGCTCGTCCTTCAAACCATCCTGGGCTCGCCGGTCAGAGGGCGGCTGCGCGCGAATCTGCGCGATGCGAAGGGTTACACGGAAGCAGCTTCTTCGTCCTTGGAAGCGCGGCGTAACGCAGGCTGGTTCGGCTCTACGGCTGATGTGCGCGGCGTCGTCACCGGCGCTTCTCTCAAAGAATTTTTTTACGAGCTTGAGCGCGTACGCACAGAGCCCGTGCCGGAGAGAGAGGTCAACACGGCGAAGGATTTTATGACGAATATCTTTTCGCAGCAGGTCGCGATGACGGGCGGCCTGATGGATCAACTCGTTCAGCTCAAGATGTACGGGCTGCCGGCAAATTATCTGCAAACCTACAACGAACGCATCAACGCCGTCACGCCGCAGGACATTCAGCGCGTCGCACAGCAATATATCCTGCCGGACAAATCAGCGGTCATCATCGTCGGTGACGCCGCAACCATCATGGAACAGCTTAAGCCCTACGCTCAAACGGTCGAGCTATATGACGCCGCTGGTCGCCGCAAAGAGTTGAGCACAGTCACTGCTTCGGCCAACACCAACACGACGACTACTCCGGCAACAACGACCACTGCGACTCCGCCTGCGACCGGCAGCGGGAGCGCAGCGATGCTGCCAGGTGTCTGGGCGCTACAGATTCAATCGCCGAACGGCCAGACCATCCCCGCGACGCTGACCATTACGCAGGACGGCGGCAACCTCAGGGGCAAAGTCCAGACGCAGATGGGCGACGGGTCACTGAGCGACGTGACCTTGAACGGAAACAATTTCGATGCGCGGCTTAGCTTCGGCGCGCCCGGGCAGGCCATAGACGGCAAGGTGACGGGCAGCACGGAGAGCAACGAGCGCATGAGCGGCACGATCACGCTCGAAGTCCCGAACCTGCCGCCGCTTCCCTTCACCGGCACGCGCTCCAGATAAAGCAGCGCCCTGTCGGTATAAAAAGCGCTTTATTGTTTCCGGCCTAAATTTCGCCAAAAAAAAGCCGCCCGGCGTGAGCGTTCACGCCGGGCGGTTGATTACAGGAGGAAACGAAAGCTACTTGACCGCTTTCCCCTTGCGGCTCTGTGAGTAACTTCAAACTTTCAGATGCCCTGCCCGTGCCTGCGGGTTGCTCACGCCCAAACTTTCAATAAACAACCCACAACACCCAAGGCCCGCCGACCCGCATGACGCATAAGCCTGGGTTTTTGGGTCTTGTGCGTCACTTTTGACGTATAATTAGCGTTAGGCGCTTCACGACTCTAGCAAGGACAGAACTCATCATACTAAACTGAAGAAGGGGATAGGGCATATGAAACGTTGTCCCAAATGTGGTCGCACATATGCTAACGATACTTTCTCATTTTGTTTAGAGGATGGCTCCATTCTGTCATCTCCATTTGATCCTCAGAAAACTTTAGTTATTCCTTCTCCTGAAAAACCCAAGGTTATACCGCTAGAAATCCTGTCGAATTTTGCTTCCTATAGGCACGATATAAACATAGTTCTAGATAGGGGTGTTGTTACTGTTAACAATACTATTATGAGATTTCCTTCATCTGTGAAGCCCTGGGAGCGTCTTTTTGGCGAACCAAATCGGAGAATATCTGAAGCACATACTTTTCATATATGGGATGATCTTGGCCTGAGATTTCGCGAAGGCATGAAGAGTATTTTTGCTTGGAATGATCTTAGAATATTCTTAAACTTAGGGAAAGATAAGGATGAACCTGACAAAGTATATAAGGGAAGACTGTTAATAGATGGGTCTGAGTTGGATTGTATGACAACTGTGGATCATATAAATAATTTAAAGCAAGGGAAATCATTCAGGGCATTGGAAAAGAAAGGAAATGAACCTCAAACACTCTTCGCCCTCCATGATAAAAGATTAAGTTTGTATCTTGAAACCGATCTGGATCAAATAGTTCAATATATGATGATTCAAGCTGACAATATATCTTAATGCGCGCCCAACAACTCATTGAACCGGAGCGCGAATAGCGTGGCTTTCATCCGACAATTTGAAGGGCTGGTCAGTTGTCTCCACACCCGGTTAATTCGGGCGTTAGGCGGCTTTGTTGAATGAAACCATGAAAATCTTGCCCTTCAAATTTGCGCTTGCTTTCATACTGCTAGTGTCTTCTCAGGCAGCGCTTGCTCAAACCAATCCTGATGAGCCTCGCATCATTCCAGGTGACGCGAATTCCTGTGAATTGAACAGTGCTTTCCTTGATCTGTTGTCGAATGATTCCCGCGCAAATCCTAATGATCGAGTGTTTGTTATAGCTCATCTTGGACATGGCGAGATGTCACGCAATTTAAATCGCCGCCGTTTACACAATGTCCGCACTTATCTGAGTGGACGAATTGATGCTAATAGAATTATTTTTGCTGAGAGCGATCCTGTGAATGGGGATGGGCGTGTAGAATTTTATCTCGGCAGCAAATTGATATTTGTATCTTTGGTTAAACGTGGCGGGGATATTTGCGTTACCTGTTGTGATGATGACCCGGCTTATTATGGCTTAGGCAAACGGGACAGACGGCGGAAAAGAAAAAGGCAATAGCGCTGCTGCGTGCGCCGCCTAACAACTCATTCAACCGGAGCGCGAATAGCATTGCCTTCATGCGCGAGACTCTGTTGTTATTGCGGTTCATCGCGCCCGGTTAATTCGAGCGTTAGACACGCTTTGCATGAACAAGATAGCTAAGGCTTGAGCAGCGCAGCAGAAAAGCCAGTGCAACATTGAATGGTAAAATGGAAGGGCGGTCTAACAACTCATTCAACGCGAGCGGAATTAGCTTGCCTTTCATTCGCCAGATTGAAGGCTTCTCTCAATTATTCCCGCCGCGTTAATTCGGGCGTTAGATTGCTAACACTACTATGAACTTTGAAGACATTCTTAAAATTGCGGCAACTATCATAGCTACTCTTGGCGGAGCAGGAGCCATCGTCATTGGTTTGGCTGGCTGGCTTGGGAAAGTATGGGCAAATCGTTTGATGGAAGCCGATAAGGCTAAACATGCCCATGCTCTTGAGGAATTGCGAGCTGAACTAACTAAGAATAACCAGTCTCTACTTGAGGCAGACCGCGCAAAATATAATGGAGATCTTGAACAGTTGCGGGCAAAACTAAATCTGGACAATCAGAATGCCCTAGAATTAGTTCGCGCTGGTTATAGCCAACAGCTTGAGCAGTTGAAAGCACAAATCACGCATTCCAATCAAGTTCTACTTGAGTCTGAGCGGGCAAAATATAGCCGGGAGCTTGAAGAATTAAGAGCCACGCTTAATAGATCAAATGTAGAGTTCGGCGCAGAGAACAAGGCTCGTAGAGATTATGAATATGAAGCCAGAAAACGTCTCTATGAGCAATGTGAGCCTCTTCTGTTTCAGCTGGTTGAACTTTCTGAAAATGCACTTCATCGCATATATAGCCTTGCAAGAACCGCAAGGCATGGCAATCTAAGCATAAGGCCAAATGAAGGGTGGCTTTTCGATACAAGGAATTATTACTTAGCATCAACTGTCTACAATTTGATGGTGCCCCTTGTCATGTACAGATTGATTCAGCGGAATCTGACGCTAGTTGATCTGACTGTAGATCCAGACATTAACGCGCAGTACTTACTTGTGAAGCGGCTCTATATTTCTTTCACCGATGATTATGAATTAGCCAACATAGAGCCGAGCATTGAATATAACCCCAATGCGGAAATTTCGTCCCATGTGGCAAAGAAGCAGCCTGAAAAGTATATCCGACAGGCCATGCTTTTTGGTGAGCTTGATAGCCTTGTAGATAATCTCGTAAAAAGTGAGGATAATGGTGCAATAAGATGTATGACGTATGGGGAGTTTGAAGCAGAATATTTTCAAGAAGATGGTGTGGCAGAGTCATTCAGCATAGTTGCAGAACTTTTCCACGACTTTCATCCTAAAACTCGGCCTGTGCTTTGGCGTATTCTCATTGCACAGGCTCACATTTACGAAGCTTTAATTCGTACCAGAGAGTCAAAACTTGCCAAATCTGGAGAGAACATTACAGCACTGTTGATGCCTATATCAGAGACAGAGAAAGATAAGTTTGAGTGGCGGGATGGTCATGTTAGTGCAACCGATGAGGAAGCTATAATTCAACCGTTCGATGTTGCGCATAAGTATTTGCGTAAACACCTTGGGGAGTTGTTTGAGATTCACAAACCTACTGCTAGTAACTAGCGGCGCAATCTAACAACTCATTCAACCGGACGCGCAATTAGCTGGCCTTTCATCGAGAACTTGCCGCCAGCGGCGGCCCGTGCGCGCCGGTTAATTTGGGCGTTAGGTGTTTGCCTATCATTGGGAGATAAAGATGCGCTCACAAATTGAAATAGCTATTGCCGCGGCCCTGAGCGTCAATGTGCCGCTTTATTGGTTATTCACCAGACGAAATTCTGATGGTAGACCCAATCCTCTTACGCTCGGCGAGGTCGGGGTCTTAGCCCTTGTCTTTGGCTGCTACCTTGCAATTCCATTGATTGTCAGAGTGTTCCGTGAGCGACGCATTGTGCAGGCTGTCCCGGTGTGGCTCTGGATTTCTATCGTGGGCGCGACACTTATCGTAATTGCTGATTATTCCCTCGGCATAAGATACCGAGAGAGCATCAGGCTGGACAGAGTGGCGAAGGAGTGGCTCGTGCTGAGTGTGTTCACCATGCCGGCGACAGCCTTGATTTATTATTCAAGGGCTCTTATTGGACTGATAAGAAAGTGGCATGAAGGTGAGTCGTTCAATTTACACGTTGTTCGCAAGTAACGTGATCTTTCCAACGCCACACCTAACAACGGCATGCAGCGGAGCGCGGACACGCATCTTGTCATGTAACATCAAAGGGGCCGCGCGCCCGCTGATGCCGGGCGTTAGGCTGCTTCGCTTTTGCTTCTTGTGCTAGGATAATACCGAGGTGAGGATATGACTTTCACAGTTGAATATGAGCAGGAAGATGATGGCCGCTGGCTCGCTGAAGTGCTCGAATTGCCAGGGGCACTCGCTTACGGACAATCATCTGATGAGGCCATTGCTAAAGCTCAGGCTCTTGCGCTGCGTGTGCTTGCTGACCGGCTTGAACACGGGGAAAGTGCTCGCGAATTTGTAAACATCTCTTTTGCAGCAGCATGAGTCAATGGTCATCTGCTAAAGCCAAGCGGGTTCTCGCGGCGCTTCTCCGAATTGGCTGGAGTATCAAGCGTGAGTCCAGTTCTCACAAAATCCTCTCACGTCCCGGCCGGGCTGACGTAGTATTTGCTTTCCATGATAAAGAGGAGGATTGGCCCTAAAATGCTTGCTCGTATCGCAAAGAATACAGGACTCAAACCGGAAGATTTGTAATTGCATGAATGCTTATATCAATACTTCCCGCCCGGTTAACTCGAGTGTCAGTCGTCTCCCTTACCATTTAAATCATTGAATGAATTGCAACACCTTGACCTCAACTCCACATTAAACATACAGTTCTCTTGCTCTTCAACGACATGTCTGCGGGTAAAGGGATCATTTCTGGAAAGGGAAAAATTGAAAACCAAAATTGTTCTTCTGGTCGCACTCTTTTTAGCGTTCGGCTCAGTTGGCTTGGCCCAATCAACGCCGACTTTGACGCAATATGCCGTCAAGGTCGAGAACATCAAAAACGTCCGGGTGAATTTGAAAAGCCACAAGAATGCGAACATGTTCCGTACCAATCTGCGGAACGCGGCGAAAGAAGGCGTGAATTTTGCCGGACATTACATCCTGACGACGTGGGGTTGCGGGACGAATTGTTCGCAGAGCGCAATCATCGACGCCCGCAACGGCAGAGTGTTTTTCCCGAACGAGTTGGAAGGCGCTGGTTTTGGCTTCTGTGAATTGCCGGACGACACAGAGCCGCTAGTTTATAAAGCCAACAGCCGTCTGCTCATCTTGAGCGGATTCAAAGGCGGCGACCTTGAGAGAGAAAATGCGCGTTGCGGAGTTTATTATTTTGAATGGACAGGCACGAGTCTTAAGCAAGTCAAATTTGTGCAGAAAAAGCGAACCGAAATGCCGTAAGGCTTAAAGCCGACAGGCAGCAGATTATTTCCCTTGTGATAAACGCCAGACGCTGACAGTTTTATCCTCGCTGGCACTCGCTATCCACGATCCGTCAGAACTAAACGCGACCGAGAAGACATCATTAGAATGATGCGCAAACGTATGAACTAATCGACCGTCTTCTAAATTCCAGAGACGAGCTGTCACCCATTTGTTAGAAGCGGAAGCGCCAAAGAAATTCTGTATAAGCTCTCCGAGAGCATTTTTGTCTCTGCCGCCGGTTAGTAACCATTTGCCATCGGGGCTTAAAGCGACAGAATAAATGTGTTCGGAGTCTCCTGAGAGAGTACGTATCAGGCTTCCGTCATTGACGTTCCAAAGTCTGGCGGTCGAGTCATCGCCGCCGCTGGCAAGACGCTGCCCGTCTCTACTGAACATGACACTTAGAACTGCCTCTGAATGACCGTCGATTGTTCTGATTAACTGTCCGTCTTTGACATTCCAGAGCTTGATCGTTTTATCAAAACTTCCGCTCGCCAGTCTGTAGCCATCTGGGCTAAACGCGACCGACCAAATATTAAGAGAGTGCCCTTCCAGGGTGCGCAGCAATTTGCCCTGATTCACATCCCATAACCTGACGACGCCGTCTTCGCCACCGCTGGCAATGCTTTGTCCATCAGGGCTAAACGCGATGGCCCAAACGGTCTTTGAATGTCCCGCAAAGGTTTTAAGGAGCGCGCCGTCTGCTGCCTGCCAGAGCCTGATGATTGAATCATAGCTGCCGGTAGCAATGTGATTTCCATCTGGACTAAATGTTAAAGCCGTCACACCCATCGGATGTTCGAGCGTGCGAACGACCTCGCCATCTTTTTTCTGCCAGATTTTAACTGTATTATCGACGCTTCCGCTCGCCAGCAATTCGCCGTCGGGACTAAACACCACGTGCCTGACGACATTTGAATGCCCGTTGAATGTGAGATGATGGCTTATCATCCCACTATCAACCAGCACAGGCTTTTTCCAGAGTTGAAAGTATAGAAGACCAAAAGTAATAGTTAGTAAAATCACGATAATGGCAGTGTTTCTTTTCCACTTGCCACGTTTTTTCGTTTCATTTTCCATTATTATTTTCGCTGATCGTTTCACGAACAGAGCCTTTCACGCATACTATTAACGCGCGTGAGGTGATTTGATTAACAATTTAATTCACACAGCGTTGCTTTTATGCTTGTATATCTCGGCGTAGATTGAATACTTCTCGCTCGCAGCCAAAGTCAATTCGGGTCTCCGACACATGCCGCATGTGGAGCGTGCAAGACAAAAATGTTCGATAGCTTATCCGTCAAAGACTCGCGGCCGATGGCTTCTTTGAAGAAAGCAATATTGATCTTTCTCGCCGCGTTCATGTTGATCGGTATGGTGTCCAGCCATCGCGCCTATTTTCAGGTGCGAAGCCTGGAACTGCATGTTGACCCTGTGCTGCGCAGGGGGTCATCCATCGAAGCCAATGTGGTCAGTTCCGGGCGGACATACGCCGATGTCGAGCTTGAGCTGAGACAGGGCTTATACTCCGAAAGGCTGGCGGTGCAGCGCGTGCCTGCCAACGAGTATGGTTTCTTCGACCCGCGTACTCAACGAGCTTTGCTGTCTGTGGTGCTTACGCCGGAGATACTGTCGCGGTTCGAGTCTGGTTCGGCGAAGCTGCGTGCTACTGCACACGGACGCTCACAGTGGACACGTGTGCCGCCGCCCGTCGTCCGCGAGCTTGATATAAGGATTGAGCGTGAGTGAGAATTTCCAGTGATAATTTCTCTCGCGTGCGTGAGAAATATAGATTCAACGATTAGTATTTTACATGTCAATCGATGTCTAATAACTTATTCAAGCGTCGAGCATGACTTACGGTGAAGATAGATATGAAAATGTTTGCTAAATTGATTGCCGTAGTCCTCATACTTAATGTCTCGATCTGTTTGGGACAGACACCACGCAAGGCCGAGGACTTCTATCAACGCGGACTTACCCGGCAAGAGAATGGTGATGTCGAGGGAGCCATCGCTGATTTTAGCAAGGCCATTGAGCTGTATCCCAAATACTCGTCTGCCTATACGAGTCGCGCAGCGGCTAGAAAAGCCAGAGGCGATATAGATGGCGCGATAGCAGACTTCACTCATGCCATAGAGATTACTCCTGAGATAGCTTTGCCATATTATCATCGCGGTTTTATCTTTCTGGAAAAACAGGATTTTGACGCGGCCATCAAAGACTTCGACAAAGCGCTTGAACTTCAACCGGAGCTGGCTATCGTTTACAACAATCGCGGTGACGCGAAGCGTGGCAAAGGCAATCTCGCCGCAGCCATCGCAGATTACACCAGGGCCATTGAGCATAAGCCGAACTTTATAGAGGCTTATTACAGTCGCGCCGCTGCTCGTGTTACAGAGGGCGATGTAGATGGCGCTCTTGCAGACTACAGCAAGGTCATTGAGATTGATCCGCAGAATGCTGATGCATACTACAATCGCGGCAGTCTACGGCAGACGAAAGGTGACCTGGACGCAGCTATCGCGGACTTTAATAAAACGATTGAGATCGACCCGCAATACGCCGAAGCATACGCTGACCGTGGCTTGGCGCGTCTGAGCCTGGGGTTGGATGTGGAAGCTCAGAAAGATTTTGATAAATATCTGGAACTGGACAAAAACATGAAAGCCTCTTTAGAGCAGCGCATCAAGTATGTCAAATATCAGCGTGATAAAAAGCGAAAGTCATAGAGAGGAGGCGAACGATGGAATTTTTAGCCCGGTGGGTTGATTACGATGCGCCTTTCGTGCGCAGGCGTTATAACCGTCTCGCCAGATACTTCATCTTGTTTGAATGGCTCTTCATGCTTCCCTCCGGCATACGTCAGAAGGCCGTCGCTCGCCTTGAGCTTGAGCCGGGCAGTCGCGTTCTGGAAGTGGGATGCGGGACGGGCAGGAATCTAGCCCCCTTGGTTCAAGCCGTCGGCGCTGAAGGTCACGTCTATGGCGTGGATTTATCCGATAGCATGCTGGCAGAGGCAGCAGAATTATGTGCCGAGCGCGGCTGGCATAATGTGACACTGCGACGCGCGGACGCCGCTTCAGCCGAGTACGATTCGCCCGCGCAGTTTGACGGCGTTATCTTCAGCCTCTCGTATGCCGTCATTCCGAATCATCTGGAGGCTTTGCGTCGCGCATGGGAACAGCTAAGGCCCGGCGGCTATCTGGTCATCATGGATGCGAAGCTTCCCTCCGGCGTAATCGGCAAACTACTTCACCCCTTTGTCGTGTGGACGAGTAGATTGACCGTCCTGGGAAATCCTGACGTACGCCCTTGGGATGAGCTAAGAGAATTGTCCGGCGACGTTGATTACGAAGAGCTACAGCTTGGCACGTACTACATCTGTCGCGGCAGGAAAAGTTAGGCGGGCGCTGTGAGCTTTCTCGAAACCGCCGCCGTCTAAAGAGCCGTTCGGCCTCAAGGAATCCGCTCGCCTTTCATACGGCCCTCGCAGCAAGTCACATTAAAGTATCGCGCCAAGATTTATCTGCACGCAGCTTATCTTGTTCGTTGACATTCTCTCGAAGGTAAAGTAAAAGCAGCGTGCTTTTTGACTCCGCTTTCAAACCAGTCCTCGCTTTACTGAATACGCTTCCTCGCCGTTTTGCTCGAATTTTTCTCAAGCGCAGCCTGTCCACATCCGGCGCGCAGACCCGCCGCCGAAGCTGTGCATCCGTTGAATAGTCGAGCAATCAACCTCAAACGCCGCCGTGCCGGAAGGAGAAAGCCATGCCACCAATATTAGAGAAATTCGATCCGTCAAAGATCGTCTACGCCCTCAACAAATACAGCCTGTGTAGTGTTCAGACTGGCCTGTTTCCGACGGGCAACAAGCGCGCGACCAATAGCAACGCCTCTCAATCCAGAAGCGAATCCTGCATCGCCATCAATCCCAAGAATCCCAACAACATGATCGGGTCTTCCAAAAAGTTTATCAACCCATCGACCTATCTCTTCAAGCTCGGCGTCATCTACACCTTCGACGCTGGCAACCACTGGAAGGAATCCGAGCTGCCGATGAAGCCGGGCTGGGACGGGATGACAGACCCGGCTGCGGCCTTCGACGATTTCGGCAACGCCTTCTTGATCGGCGAGCCGCTCAAATTTCATCCGGACAAGGCCGGCACGTCGGATGATCTTGAAGGGCTCGGGATGGTCGCTTTCAAATCGACGGACGGCGGCGTGACGTGGAAAAACCCCGTCATACTCACGACGGACACGAGCGACGATAAGCAATGGGTCGTGTGCGACAACAGCCCCACGAGTCCGCATTACGGCAACGTCTACGCGGCATGGGGCGCTTCCTCACCGCTGAGGTTTGCGCGCTCGACAGATCACGGCCAGACTTGGAAAGGTAAGGGAAACGAAGCGCCCGGCACTAGCCTTGTGTCCTCCTCCTTCTCGCCTGAGATGTCCGTCTCAAATGACGGCACGCTTCACATCCTCTGGCACAACGACGGTTCTAGCGAGATTCGATATTTGCGCTCGACCGACGGCGGAAACAGTTTCGAGCCTGTCAAGGTAGTGGTCTCAGGCATTGAAAGCCTGCGCGGCAATCTGCCTACAACGTCAAACTGGCCGCACTTCGATTACGGTAAATTCCGTGTCATTACGCTCGTCACAGACTGCGTGGCTTCAAACAATGTGCTGATCGTCGCGTGGGCTGACATGCGCGAGGGACGCAGCCGGATTTATTATCGCAGGTCTTTGGACAACGGCGTGACGTGGGAAGGCCCGCCCTCAGGGCAGACTCTTTTGCCGTATGTTTCGTACGGCGACACGCACTGCTTTCATCCTCAGATCATTGCGACGGGGACGGGCGTCATCGGTTGCGCCTTTTACACCTTCGGACAGGAGTTCCCGCAGCAGTATCGAATCCGTGTGCAGCTTGCGGCATCATGGGACGACGGCGAAACCTTCTCGTATTTCATCACCGTCACGGATCAGCCCTGGGACCCGCTGGTCAACGCGCCCTTCGCCCACGGCAATCCGAACGTGCATTTCATCGGCGAGTACTTCGGGCTTGACGCAGGCGATGAAGAGTTCGCGCTGCTGTGGACTGATACGAGGACTGGTGTGCAGGAGCTGTGGAGCGACGTTGTCCAGACCAAGAAGGTCAAATGCCCGCACATACCGGAGCTGGTGGCACAGGTCTTCGGCGGCGTCTCTTCGGACGGCGGAGGCTTTGTCATCATCAACGGCAAATTCATCAGAGTGCCGCCGCGTTCGCCTTTAATCAAAGTTCTGGATACGGTCGTCGCCATCGAAGCCCTGTCGGGATTATCGGAGAAAGAGGAAGGACGATTGAAAGAGCTACGCATCGCCGCTCTACGTTCAGCCGTGAGATTGCTCGAAGCAGAGATAGATCAACTCTCCGGCGGCAAGAAGCAACCGACTCTAAACGCCGCCGATGTCGAACAGGCTACCTCGAAAAAGAAGGGCAAGAAAAAAAGTTAAGACGTAGGGCTTAGACGCAGGCTACAGCCCCTGCAAGGGGCGACAGAAGGTAGCCCATGACGTAAGTCATGGGAAACGGGTCAAGCAAGGAAACAAAAGCCCCATGAGGGGAGAAAGATATTCGAGATTGAGTGTCATTCTCGTCTCGAATATCTTTCGCCCCTCACGGGGCTCTAACAATTTTATCAATGCTACCCCCACGGCTCACGCCGTGGGCTACATTCTGTCGCCCCTGACGGGGCTTATACTCTATTGACCCTTGCGGGGCTTTTTAACTTATCTACTTCAGCGCGGGTACTGCAAGACCATGCCGCCGCCGCCCACGGCCCAGCCGTTTTTCTTCTCCACAAAGAGCGCGTAAAGATTCTGCTTTGTCTGGCTCTCCTGCTGCACCCAGGTTTGGCCGCCGTCGCCGGAGCGCAGGATTGTGCCGCCGCGCCCGACTATCCAACCCTGCTCTTCGTCCACGAACTGCACGCTCAAGAGCGTCGAGCGCACGGGCGCTTCAACAGCGAACCAGCTCTCGCCGCCGTCCGTCGTGCGCAGGATTGTGCCGCGTTCGCCGACGGCCCAGCCCACACGCTCGTTGCGAAAATCTACGTGATACAGCGTGACCTTCGTATTAGGGCTTTGCAGTACCCAGGTTTTCCCGCTGTCCTCTGTATGAAGAATCGTCCCTGATGCGCCGACGGCCCAACCGCGCTGGTCGCTCACAAAATCAACGTGAATCAGTTCTTCTTTGGTCGGCACGCGCTGGCGCAGCCATGAAGCGCCGCCGTCGTCCGTGTAAACCATCAGGCTATCAACCACCACATCGCGGCGGCTGACAGAGCCTACAATCCAGGCCCGCTTTTTGCCGGAGAAGCGTATGCTGTAAAGCTCAGGCGTCGCGCCTCCGTACTCGTCCGCAGAGAAATTCCGTAACTCACTCCAACGCTCGCCGCCGTTGCGCGTGTTAAAGATACGATTGCCCGCCAGGATGTAGCCGTCATCTTTGTTGCGAAAGTAAATATCGTTGATGGCTTCGTTGGTTCCAAGCGGTTGCTGCGCCCAGGTCGCGCCGCCGTCCTCCGTGTGACTGATGAAACCGTTGTCGCCCGCGACCCAGCCGCGTTTCGAGTCGGCGAAAAAGACCGCGTTCAAATCCTTGTCCTGTTCGCCGCGCCTGGTCGCCGTCCAGCCGCCATCCTGCGCCAGAGCAACGTTTGCGACGCACGAAGTTACTATAAAAAGAAGCGCGGCCAGAATCAGCCGCGACCTCCTCTCAGCTAACACTCTCATTTTAGATCAAGCTCTCCATAAGGATTACTGCCCCTGCGCCGCACCATAAGCAGCCTTCGCGCGAAGGGGTCGACATTTATAAGTTATGAATCCATGCAAGCGTGTTTCTTCTGAAGATTTGTACACGAACTTGCACCCGCAACACAAGACTTGAGCCGCGCGCCTCTATACGATTGAGGCGCACGGCTCTCGCTCGAGAAGGAGAGGCTGTGGCGCAGCGCCGCAGCCTCTCTCCGTAAGCCTTCGTTATTTCGTCGCCGCGTTGACGCGATAGACGCGGCCCTTGTAAACGACGACCACACGCTCGCCCAAAGCGAAGAAGTCCGAGAGGCGCGGCTCTCGCTTGAGCAGCGCGAAATACTCTTCGCTCGCAAAGGTAAGCGCAGTTTCCGGAAGGCGTGATTCGGCTTTGAACTCCGAGTCCGTCCAGACACCGTCGCGCAAATAGAAGGTCTTGCCTCCGGCGCTTCGCACTCCGCCCGCACGCGATTCGGACTCGACGCGCACCGTCTCCTGCTGCGCACGGTCGCGCTTGCTCTGCTGGACGGCGACCGCACCCGTCGTGGCGCGCGCAGCATCCTTCGTCACAGGAGCACGCAGGCGCGGGTTTGCGCCGCTTGTGCTCGGAGCAGTCGCGGTGTTCGTGCCATCCAGCGTGAAGGTATTTTGACCTCCGGTGGCGGCCCTATCGGCTGCGGTCACCGGTTGGGCCTCGTTCTCCAGCGCGAGATAAGAAGTATAGGGCGTGACGATGCCGTAGCGTGTGCCCAGATCGACGACCTCGTCGCGCAGCTCTTTCTGCTCGCCGTTGGTGCGTATCTGCTCCATCAGCCAGCCGACGCGGCGCGTCGCCCACAGGCGCGGCAGGAAATCGTTCTTCTCTGCTCTCAAGGGAAAGCGCTGGTTATCATAATAAAAGGTCTGCGAGTTGCTGCCCGTTCTTCCGGTCAGGCTCAGGCGAACAGGGTTCAAATCCACCTGATTGCGATAGCGACCGATCAAGGCGATCTGCGAGCCCTTGAAGAGGTCAGGCAGGTTGCGCGGATAAACAAGGTCAGTCTCGACGCCGCCCATGTCAAGCTTAAGGTCTGTCAACACAGGGTAATTGATCTTGGCGAAGAAGCTCGAAACCTTGATCTCTATGTTCTCCTGCGGCTCGACGTATTCGGCAACGCCGCCGTTGTCCGCCGCCAGCTTATCCAGCAGCGCCGTGTTGACATCATAGCCGACGCCGAAGGTGAACAACCGGACGCCGGGCACGCGCACACGCTCGACGTTTTTGATGATGCGCCCCGTGTCTGTCTCGCTCACGGTCGGCAATCCGTCCGTCATAAAGACGATCATCCTGGGGCGATCAGACTGGTTGAACTGGCGAAAGGCCGCGATCACAGAGTCGTTGATATTCGTGCCGCCCGTCGGCCTTAAAGAGTTGACGTACTGCGCGCCACGTGCGCGTCCACGCTCGTCCGCAGCGATCAAGCCCTGCTCCATCAAACGCTCTTCGCCCGCGAAAGAGATGACGTTGAAGCGATCTTCGGCGCGCAGGCTGCGTATGCCGAACAGAAGAGCGGCGCGCGCTTTCTCCATCTTGCCCGCTTCGGCCATAGAGCCCGACGTGTCCAGCACAAAGAGAATATCCTTGGCCGCGTACTCTTGCTCGGACAACTCGTTTTTGGGCGAGACGAGCAGCAGAAAATATCCGTCCTTGCCGGGCTCGCGATAAGTCAGCAGCGAGACGCCGAAGTCGTCTTTCGAGAGCGCATAAAAGAGTTGGAAATCCTGCGGCGTCTGTCCCCCTGCCACTTCAAAAGAGACGCTGGCGCGCCCTTCCCTCTGGCGCGTAATGTCAATCGCGTGGCTGGGCGAATAGATATTACGAAGGGGCTCGCGGCTTTCAATCTCTACGCGGCCGGAGACTGTTCCTATCTGCTGCGTGTTGTGTCCAGTGCCGAGCGGGTAGCGATACGAGACCGTTCCCGATTCGGCGCTCAAGACCTGCGTGTAGGTCAGCTCCAGTTTCTTATCCGAATGCGGCGGGATGGGAAAGATGCTCGCCTGAAAAAGGTCTTTGCCCGCGTACTCTAAAAGGCCAGGGTCGCGCTTGCGCCTGACGATCTCGTCGTAGATACGTCTGGCCTCTTCGCGCGAGCGAACTTCACCGACGAGGCGATTGTTTCCGTCCCAGATGGCGAACTCTGCGATTGAAGCCGCTTCCGGGATCGGGAAAAAGTATGTGCCTTCGAGCGTGGCGTCCGTATCGTTGCGAAAAATCTGCTCAAGATGCGTGGTCGCGACCTGCGCATTGATCTTGGTTTCAATCTTGATGGACTTAATGGGCAGCGCTGGCGGCAATGTGATGGGTCGCGGCGGGCGCGGACAGCGCTCGCATGGGCCGGGCACGATCACGCCCTGCGCTGCGGCACTGGGCACAAAGGCCAGCATTAACAGGAAAAAGATCAAATAAGCGGAAACTCTGATGTTTCGCATGCGTCTCTCCTTCGAGATCATTCAAGATGCGCGGTTGCAAGGGCCGCGCTCACGTTCGCTTTGTAGAACGGCTGCTGCGCCCTTTCTTGCGCAGAAAGGGTCTAATAAAGAGGCGTTTCAGGGACGACGCCGTCGGGCCTTGGGCTTTAATAAAGATTGCGCAGGCGCTTGTTGCGAATCGTGATGATGGCTGCGAAGACAGCGATAATCAGTCCGCCCGTGGCGAGCGTGCGGGGCGCGCCGAAGCGTTGCGCGAATGTGCCCGCCAGCAGATTGCCAATCGGCATCGCGCCGATAAAGGAGAGAATAAACATGCTCATCACGCGCCCGCGCATCTCGTCCGTCACCAGTTTTTGTAAGAGCGTATTGATGACCGCGACCGAGCACACAATCGCAAAGCCCATCCCGAACAGGTAGGCCAGCGAGACATTCAGCCGCGTGGAAAATGAGAAGCCGATCAGGCACAGACCGAAGGCACACGCGCCGCCGAGCACACTCCATCCCTTATAACGAAAGTCTCCTAGAAAGGTGACGAACAGCGCGCCGCAGAACGCGCCCGCTCCGGCCAGACCCATCATCAACGCCAGACCTGATTCGTTGAGGTGCAGTATGTCGCGTGCGAACAGCGGCACAAGCGAAAGATAAGGCGCGCCGAAGAGGCTCGTCATGGCGGAGATAGTGAGCAGCATAAAGACGCGCGGGCGACGGCGCACATAACGCAAGCCCTCCATAAGGTCGTGCAGGAAAGCGCGCTTATCACCGAGCGCGTGCGCATGTCCCTGCGGCTGCGCCACGCGGTCGAAGCGCACCATCATCAGTGCTGCGACGACGGCGATGTAAGAGATGCCGTTCGCGTAAAAGCATCCGGCTAGCCCAAGGGCATGAAGCGCGAGCCCCGCGAACACAGGGCCGACGACACGCGAGAGCTGGAACTGCGTCGAGTTCAGAGCAATCGCGTTCGCCAAATCCTCTCGGCCGACCAGATCAATCGTAATCGCCTGATAGGATGGCCCGGCCAGCGCCATACAGCAACCCGTCCAGAACGTCAGCAGCAATATAATCCAGACGTGAGAAGCATCGCGCACGACATGCGTGATAAGCAGCGTCGCCAGCGCGAACGCGGAGAGGCCCGCGCCGATCTGCGTATAAAGCAGAATACGCCTGCGATCAACAAGGTCTGCGAAGACGCCGCCCGCGAGCGTCAAAAGAAGTCCCGGCGCAGTCGCCATAAAGCCGTCGACGCCGAGCCAGAAGGGCGAGTTGGTCAGTTGCAGGACGAGCCATCCCTGAGCCACTGCCTGCATCCACGTCCCGACGTTAGAGAGAAACGCTCCCGCCCAGAACAATCTGAAATTGCGATGCGAGAGAGCGCGGAACATGCCTCCCGCCGATTGCGCAGGGCGCGCGCCCGCCTCTTCCGCCTTCTCTAACTGTGCCGCCATCTATGATTGCTCGACCACTCTTGATTGAACCGACATGATACGCAACAGATGTCGCGCAAAGATGGCAAAAGCAAGGATGAAGGATGAAGGATGAAAGCAAGGCTATGTGAGATGAACGATTCAATCAACATAGCTATGCTTTCATCTTTCGTCGTTGCCGCCTTCATCCTTTCTTTCTTCGCCATGCGGAGAGCGGCGTGCCCGTGCCCGCGCGGCGCTTTGCGACGATCTCTGCCATGATAGCGAGGGCCACTTCTTCCGGCGAGACCGCGCCGATGTCCAATCCGATGGGCGCCCTGACCTCGCTTAAAACCGCTTCATCCGCTGCGTGGTCGGCGCGCAAACGATCAAGCACGATGTTCGTGCGTCGCTTGCTTCCGATCAGGCCGACATAATCCGGACGTGCCGCAACCACAGCACGCAAGCATTCCTCGTCCTCGTTGTGGCCGCGCGTGACGACGGCGACAGAGACGCCGCGCCCTTGCCCGACTGCCTCCGCCACGGCCGTCGTCCATGTCTGTGCGATACGTAGATCAATCCCCTCATCGGGAAAACGCTCGCGCGTCAGAAAGTCTGCGCGATCATCTATCAAGGTCGTGCGATAGCCCACGGCGCGCGCAATGCGTGCGAGCGCTGCGCCGACGTGCCCAGCGCCGCAGATGACCAGACGCGGCTCAGGCTCTATGCGCTCGAAGAGAACGCGAACGTTGCGCTGCTCTGGATTGACATCAGAGAACTCTTCAACTTTGAAAGTTTTCGCTTCGGCGCGCGAGGAGAGGAAAAGCGGCGCATGGCGCGCGACTGCACGTTCAAGCTCCGCATCGTTGAGGCTTCCTGTGCGCGCGCCCGTCGCTTCGACAAGAAGCTTTGCACCGACTGTGCCCGCTGGCCCTTCGACTATCGTCGCCAGCGCGGCGACAGAGCTTTCACCAAGCACCCTTGTAATGGCCTGTGGGATCAGACTCGCGCCTTCATGCTCTTCGCTTCGCTCGCGCATGCAAAAGTGGTTCGTGCTTTTTATAGATTCTCTGTCGGCTGTCTTGAAGGCGTCTGCTTGACCAGGCCCAGAGCAATGCCGACGCGCCGCACAAGCCACCAGGGGCCGACCAGCAGATAGAGCGGATTGCGAAAGAAGGCTGGCTGGTTACCCTCAATCGCATGGCCCAGGAACTGCAAAATCCAGCCCACGATAAAGAGCGAGAGAGCCCAGCGCCAGTAAAAGAAGAAGAGCGGCAGCGAGATGACGATCATCGGTATGCCGATGCTGTGCGTCAGACGGTTCAAGGGATGCTGATGCTTCTCTTTATAGTTCTCGACGAAAGATGTTGGCATATCAACCTCCAAGAGCAGGGATGAGGGCGGAGGGATGAGGGATGAAAGTGTGACTATTCAACTTGAATAATTTCTTATTCATCCCTCATCCTTCATCCCTTCGTTCTTCCATACATCTATAAAAATCTCCATCGTACCGCCGCAGACCATACCCTCTTCGCTCGCTTCGTCGGCCGTCAGCTGAAACTGTTGCAGGGCAGGTGTGCCGTGGCGCAGAGCTTCGCGCGCTTCGGCCCAGACTTCCGCCTCTATGCAGCCACCGCCGACAGTGCCCGCGACCTCGCCGTTCTCGAAAAAGAGCATCTTCGCCCCGCGCCGCTGCGGAGTCGAGCCGCGCGTATGCGCAACCGTCGCCACTGCCACACGCTCGCCGCGCGCGTTGGCCTCCGCAATCAAACGATAAACCTCGCCCTGCGCAATCGTGCTCATAAGAAGTTGTCAGTAGTCAGTAATCAGTTTTCAGCTTTTCGAGTTTGATGTCGGTTGAGCTTTTCCACTCCATACTTTCTTTGGCTGATTACTGAAAACTGATTACTCGAAAGGCGTTCCGGAGGGCGGCGGCGCGGTGGTCGGCGCGGAGGTGTCCGTCGTCGATGTTCCTCCGGTGACGCTGTTGGTAGTATCGCCCGTGCCCGTCTGTGATGCGGAAGCTCCTTCGTTGGCTTCGTCCACACGCTGGCGTATGCGATCAACCTCCGTGTCGGCTGTGGCGATGGCGGATTCCAGCCGCGCGCGGCTCTGGGCCATCAAATCCAGTTGTGAGCGGATACGCGTTTTCTCGTTGTCGAGCTGGCGGCGACGCGCCTCGCGCGCCTCTTCAGGTCTGGTCGAGCCCGTGTTGTACAAAGTGCGTTCGATATTCTCCGGCTTTGAGTCCCAATCGAGCTGATCTGCACGAGCCTGTAGGTCAGCCTCTTTCATCTGTACATCGCGAAGCTGCGCGCGCAGACTCTCTGCACGCTGCTCTGCGCGCGAGAGTCTCTCAAGATCGACCAGCGTGCGTTGCTGTTTCTCCATCTCCGTGAGCTTTTCCGTCAGCGACGTGACCTGCCGCGAGAGCCTGTTCATGCGCGTGCGCATGGAGTCGTGCTCTTCCTCTAAGGAAGCGCCGGAATTGGCGCGCGAGCTTGTTCTCGAGCCGCTGCCGCTCGTAGTGGTTGTGTCACTCGATTGATCGTCCCCGGCGGTGCTAACGATGCGCGGGTCTGTCGTTCCGGTCGTCGAAGTCGAGGGCGTATCGGTCGTCGTGGTGTCTCTTGTGACGACCGGATTCGTGATACGACGCGAGCGACGATTACGTCTTTGCTGCGCACCGGCATCGACAAACGAGAGGCTGACGACGACCAGAAGGACGACCAAGACAAACAGCCGATTGATGATTGAGCGACTACGCATACCGAAAACCTCCGCTTCCTCTCGGGCAAAGCTTAAAAATTTATGAATCCTCAGATGCCTTTACGGCATTCCGACGGCACGCACCTGAAACTTACACGCCGTCCGGCCATCAAGAGTTCCTACATATCTTACGCCGTTCGACGACTGTTGAGAAACCTTGCGGGCCGCCTCAGTCGGGGAAACCTACGGGCACGCGCTCCTGCGCAAAAGTTCTCAACCGGCTTGAATCTTGAAGCTGATGTCCATCGCACGTGCCGAATGCGTGAGCGCGCCGATGCTGATCAGATCAACCCCGGCAAGCGCATAGGCGCGCACATTCTCAAGCGTAATGCCGCCGGATGATTCGAGCGTCACCTTCGGATCAAGCTCGCGCGCGACCTCTACCATCCGTGTCGTCTCTTCAGGCGACAGGTTGTCCAACAAGACAATGTCCGCGCCTTCTTTGATTGCCTCGCGCAGATCGCGCTCGTTAGAGACTTCGACTTCAACTTTGTGCAGATGGCCTACGCGCTCACGCGCCAGTGAAACGGCTGCGGCCACGCCTCCGGCCAGCGCAATGTGGTTGTCCTTGATCAGCACGCCGTCGTCCAGCCCGAAGCGATGATTGCGACCGCCGCCGGAGAGCACTGCGTACTTTTCCAGCATACGCAGCCCCGGCGTGGTTTTTCGCGTATCGACGATCTGCGCATTAGTGCCTTCGATGGCGCGCACGTACTGTCGCGTCAGCGTCGCAATGCCTGAGAGACGCTGCATGAGGTTAAGCGCGAGTCTCTCGCCGGCGAGCAGCACATCTGCAAAGCCGCTCGTGCGTGCGATCACTTTCCCGGCTTCGAGTTCGTCGCCGTCGCTGGCGAAGGCTTCGATCTGCTGTTGCGCGTCTAGAGTAGAAAAGACTGCCTCTGCCGCTTCCAGCCCGGCGACGACCATAGGCTCTTTGGCCAGGAAGCGACCGCGCGCGCGTGCGTTGCGCGTCACGGTCGCCTGCGTAGTGATGTCGCCACGCCCAAGGTCTTCGCTGAGGAATGCTCCGATCTGGTTAAAGAGCGCGCCTTCGTCAAGCCAGTTCATTTGAGCGCCTCCATCATCTGTTGCAGGGCCGCCGTGCGCTGGGCAATATCGTGCAGGCGATCACGCACCTCTTTGACTTTCTCTTCGGGCGCGCGCTCGGCGAATTGCGGGTTGGCGAGCTGCGCTTCCAACTTCCCTGCTTCCTTCTGAAGCTTGTCACGCTCGCGCGCCAGACGCTCGCGCTCCTGCGCGAAATCTATCAAGCCTTCGAGCGGCACGGCGATCTCCGCGCCGTTCTCCAATACTGCTCGCGCTGCGGCGCGCGAAACATTTTCCAGACTGTCGCGCACGGAGATTTTGTCTGCGCGCGTTAAGCGACCGATCTGGGCCAGGCTTTTGGTTGAGCCGAACAACTCCTGCAACCCTTTGGCGGGCGCACCGATGATCAGTTGAAGACTCTCGCTCGGTTTAAGATTTAGCTCGGAGCGAATGTTCCGCACACGCGAGACCAGTTCGATAACGGCGCGCATCTCCGTTTCCGCCTGCTCGTCGATCAATGCTTGAGCGGCCTGCGGATAAGCCGTGAGCATCACGGTCGGCTCTGTTGCCGCTGCTTCGCGATAAGCCGTGTGCAAGAGGCGCGCGTCCACGCCGGGCAGGCGCTGCCACAATTCTTCCGTGATGTAAGGCATGAACGGATGCAGCAGGCGGAGCGCTTGTTCAAGAACGGTCACGAGGCGACTGCGCGCAGCTTCTCGCTCGGGCGAAGCATCGGTCGCCGTCACGTCGGCTTTACTCAGCTCTATGTACCAGTCGCAGAAATCATCCCAGAAGAAATGATAGAGCGTCTGCACGGCGGCGTAGAAATCATATTCGGCGAGCGAGCGTTCGACGCTCTCAGCCGTTTTATTCAAACGCGAAACGATCCAGCGATCATGCAGCGCCCACTCCGTGCGCTCGCTTTCGAAGCCGCTGCCGACCTTTGCGCCTTCCGAGTTCATCAGGCAAAAGCGAGCCGCGTTCCATATTTTGTTCGCGAAGTTACGAAAGGACTCGACCTGATTCTCGTTCCAGCGCGTGTCCGTGCTGCCGATTGAGGCCAGAGTTAAACGGGTCGCATCAACGCCGTACTTGTCGAAGGCTTCGAGCGGGTCAACGCCGTTGCCCTTCGTCTTGGACATGCGCTGCCCGTGCTTATCGAAGATTGTCCCCGTCACAAAGACATCATCGAACGGCGTTTCGCCGATAAACTTCAGACCCGTCATCACCATCCGCGAAACCCACAGGAAGATAATGTCGCGCGCCGTGACCAATACGGAGGTCGGATAAAACGTCTTGAGATCGCTAGTCTCATCCGGCCAGCCCAGGGTAGAAAAAGGCCACAGCGCAGACGAGAACCACGTGTCCAGCACGTCCGGGTCTTGCGTCAAGTCGTCTGTTCCCGCGCGCGCACGCGCCTCCTCTTCCGAGCGCGCGACGATCACCTTCCCATCTGATGTGTACCACGCCGGAATCTGATGTCCCCACCACAACTGTCTTGAGAGCGTCCAGTCGCGCAGGTTCTCAAGCCATTCGGTGTAGACCTTTTTGTAAGGCACTTCGGGAACAAAGCGTGGCTTGTCCTGCTCAGCCATCAAACGCAGAGCGCGGTCGCGCAGCTCATCCATACGGCAGAACCATTGCGTAGAGATCAACGGCTCTATCACCGTCCGGCAGCGGTCGCACTTCGAGATAGAGAACTCGTAATCGACAACCTTTTCCAGCAGCCCGAGCGCTTCAAATTTCTCGACGACCAGCTCGCGTGCCTTGTAACGATCAAGCCCGAAGAACTCCTGCCCTGCTGCTTCAGTCATGCGCGCGTGCTTGTCTATCACCACGACCTGCGGCAGCTCGTGGCGCACGCCCATCTCGTAATCGTTCGGATCATG
>DATLMN010000027.1:0-9141 GCA_035537255.1 Pyrinomonadaceae bacterium
TCACACCAGCAACAGCTCCATATAGAGCGTGCCCTCCACAGGATTGTGGTAGTAAGGCGCTATCTCTCTGAAGCCGAGCGCGCGATAAAGCCTGATCGCATCGGTCATAATAGGAAGCGTGTCGAGCAGCATTCGCCTGTAGCCTACTCTGCGCGCCTCTTCGATAATAGAGTCGGCCAAGAGAGCGCCGATGCGACGGCCCCTGAATGCGGGGCGCACATAAAGCCTCTTCATCTCGCACGTATCAGCGCCGACCCGTCTCAGGGCGACGCATCCGGCCAATGCGCTCCCGTCCAGGGCCAACAGCAGGCGGCCATCGGGCGGGGCGTACGCACCGGGCAGATTCATCAGCTCGCGGTCGAAATTCTGAAAGCACAGATCAATGCCCGGCAGCGCTTCGGCATATTCCATAAAGAGCGAGCGCGCCTGGGCCAACTGCGCGGCGGATTCAGCCTGGACTACGTCTGCCATCTTTCGGTGTCTTTGCGGGCCGGAGCAGCGGCACTTGAAAAACGCGCGGCGCGGGATGCGCGGCGCGTGCCGTAGAATCTTCTCCTACAAAGCGTAGGAGATTTCTACGACGGGCAAGCCACGCGCATCCCGCGCCACTTTATTTCGTTGAGCTATGTTCCGGTTCTTAGGCCGTGAACGAGGAGCCGCAGCCGCAGCCGCCCGTCGCGTTCGGGTTCGTAAAGGTAAAGCCAGAGCCCATCACGCCCGTGACGTAATCGATCTTGACGCCGTTCAGATACTGCGCGCTGAACATATCTACAAAGAGACGCACGCCGTTCTGGTTGAGCAGATGATCGCCCTGGCGCGATTCCTCTTCGATGTTCAGGCTGTATTGAAAACCTGAGCAGCCGCCCGGCACGACCCGCACACGCAGGCCAGCCGTCTCCGGCAATCCCTCTTCGCCCGCCATAAACTTCTGTATCTCGGCGGCAGCCGCCTCCGTCAGTTCCAACGTCATCGTCGGAGCAGCCGTTGTCGTCGGAGTAGCGGTTGTTGTTGTCGTAGACATCTTCTTTCTCTCTCCTTAAAAAATAATCAGTAATTCGGTTTTCAGTAATCAGTCATCGGTAGTCAGTTTCTCAATCGCCTTTAGCTGATAACTGACTACTGATTGCTGATTACTTTTATCGAGCTTTGCCTAAAACGACAAGCTCCGGTTTCATTGCTTCTATAGAGACCTGCCGGGCAACCTCTTCGGCGACGCGGCGGAAAGCTTTCGCCTGCGCCGAATCGGGTTGGCCCACGACCACCGGCAAGCCACGGTCGCCTCCTTCGCGCACATCCAGCCCCAGGGGCACTGCGCCAAGGTACGGCACGTGATACTGCGCGGCGAGGCGTTCACCGCCGCCCGCGCCAAAAATATCGTAACGCGTGCCCGTATCCGGCGCGATGAAATAACTCATGTTCTCGACCACGCCGAGGATTGGGACAGCCACCGTCTCGAACATACGCAAAGCGCGCCGGACATCCACCACGGCGACTTCCTGCGGCGTCGTCACCAGCACAGCCCCCTGCACAGGCACAAGCTGCGCCAGGCTCAACTGCACATCGCCCGTCCCCGGAGGCATGTCGACGATCAAGTAATCAAGCTCGCCCCAGCGCACGTCCGACAAAAACTGTTTCACCAATCCGTGCAGGATTGGCCCACGCACGATCAGCGGCTCGTCGCCAGGCTTGAGCACGGCCATCGACATCAGGCGCACGCCGTAAGCCTCTATCGGCACAAGCTTGTTGCCCTCGATCTCCGGGCGCGCATTACCCACGCCGAGCATCAAAGGAACATTGGGCCCATAAACGTCCGCGTCCATCAGACCGACGCGCGCGCCGTCCAGCGCTAGCGAGACCGACAGATTGACCGCGACCGTAGACTTGCCCACGCCGCCCTTACCGGAAGAGACGGCGATGATATTGCGCACGCCCGGCACGGAAATTTTATCGCCCAGGCCGCGCCCCTGCGGCACTTCAGCATCCATGCGGACATTGACCGACGTGACGCCCGGGATTCTGCCGACCAACTCTCTGGCCTGCGTCTCCATCTGGTCCTTGACGGGACACGCCGGAGTGGTGAGCACAATGCGAAAAGAGACCGCGCCGCCCTCAATCTTCAAATCCCTGATAAACCCGAGCGTCACAATATCCTTGTGCAGGTCAGGGTCCTGGATTTGACTGAGCGCGCTCATCACGCTCTGTTCGGTTACTTGAGACATATTTTAAATTCACTGGCGAGTGAAGAGTGACGAGTTAAAAGCTTGTTCTTCTTGCTTGTCACTTATCACCTGTCACTCGTCACTGCCTTACTGCCTTTTCGGTTTGAGCACGCGATAAGCGCAGCGCGATGCTCCGCCGACGATTCTTGATTCGCGAAAAACCTGTGTGCCCAATAGCTCTCTGTAAACTTCCAATTCGCGCTCGCAGACCTGTCTGTAATCGCGCGCCACATCCGTCATCGGACAGTTCCATTCGGTCAGCAGGTACGAGCCGTCCGGAAGCTTTTCAACCTCTGCCTCGTAGCCCTCCGCGTCCAGCAGTTCAGCCAGGCGACGCACGCGCGCCTCAAACGAGAGCCCCTTCAACTGTGGGCCAAGACGCCCGATCATCTCGTTGGCGCACCCGCAGAAAACAGTATTCAGGCCGCGCTCGCCCCACACAGTGCTGATCTGTTGCAGGACGGCCTTGGCGAAAAGATCGTAGCGCTTGGGAAACAGCGTCTCGGCCTTTGGCGTCAGGCGATAGACGTGCGCGGGTCGTCCGCGCTCCTTGCGCTCGCCTGTGTGCTGCACATAGCCGTCGCGCTCCAACACATCCAGGTGCTTACGCACACATTGCTTGGAGACGCCGAGCGAAGAGGCCAGCTCGTCTGCGCCCACGCGCCCGCGCGTCCGCAGAAGATTGACAATCTCTTCGCGTGATGCGCCCAATGTGCTTGTGATCGTAGCCGTCACATCGTTATGATAATTTTTCAGCCCCGCTTTTGTCAACCAACCGGTTGCTTTAATATGGCCTGAAGGCGCTTGTCTTTAGCTCTTGAGCCTTAATTAACCAACCGCCTTTTTCACAAATGCGCTCCAAGAAAGCGAGGCTTTTCCTTGAAGCGCAGACGCGCCGCTTACAGTTTTACTTTGAGCCTTAAACGAAATGTCTTTTTATCCGAGCCGTATTCAGCAGCATTTCGACGCCCCGCGCAACATGGGCGATCTGGCGGACGCAGATGCCGTCGGCGAGGTCGCGTCCTTCCGCTGCGGCGCTGTGATGCGTCTCTCTGTCAAGATCGACGCGACGACCGCCACGATCAGCGACGCGCGCTTTAAAACGCTCGGCTGCGGTTATCTCGTCGCCTGCGCTTCCGTCCTGACAGAGACCGTCAAGGATTTGCCGCTCAGTCGTGCGGCCCTTCTTAATGAGGCGGCGATCACGGATTGGTTCGGCGGGCTGCCGCAGGAGAAAGCGCACTGCGCAGTGTTGGCCCGCGAGGCGCTTCACGCGGCGCTGGCCGATTATCATAACGCCAGACAGGAAGAGTGGACGGGTGACGAGGCGCTCATTTGTACCTGCTTCGGCGTCTCTGAAAAATCTATCGAGAGCGCGATCAACAAAAGCGCCCTGCGCACCATCAGTCAAGTCACAAAGGCATGCAACGCTGGCGGCGGTTGTCGCTCGTGTCATCCGTTGATCGAAGATATTCTGGACGATTACTGGCGCACCGCGAGCCCGAAGGTATAACGAACTGCTCAAAGGTGTAACGAATGGGGTGTGACGAACGACGCGAGCCTTGAGAAGCGAAACGTGAAGGATCAAGAGATGCCGGACGAGATTATTTATCTGGACAACAACGCGACGACACGCGTCGCCCCGGAAGTTTTCGAGGCGATGCGTCCCTTTCTCTCCGGCGACCTCTACGGCAACCCGTCCTCTGCGCACACCTTTGGCAGACAGGTGCGGCGAAGCGTAGAAGAGGCGCGCGAGCAGGTCGCACATGCTCTGGGCGCTCTCGCTGCGAGCGAGATAGTCTTTACCTCCTGCGGTTCGGAATCGGACAACTGGGCCATTCGCGGCGTGCTTGAGAGTGCGCCGGACAAACAACACATCATCACCACGCGCGTCGAGCACGAGGCAGTGCGCACTTTGTGCGAGCGGTTGGAACAGCGTGGACACGAAGTGACGTGGCTCGACGTTGACGAGGAAGGTCTGCTTGATCTGGAAGCCCTGCGTGCAGCGCTTCGCCCCGACACGTCGCTTGTGTCCGTGATGCTTGCGAATAATGAAACGGGCGTCCTCTTTCCCATCGCAGAGATAGGGCGCATCGTGCGCGAGCATTCCAGCGCGCTCTTTCACGTCGACGGCGTGCAGGCTGTCGGCAAGATTCCCATCAACGTGCATGAGCTTGGCGTCGATCTGTTTAGTATCTCCGGCCACAAGTTTCATGCGCCGAAGGGTGTGGGCGCGCTCTACGTGCGAAGCGGTCTGAATCTTGCGCCCTTTATCATCGGCGGCGGGCAGGAGCAAGGGCGTCGCGCCGGGACTGAGGCCGTGCCCTACATCGTCGCGCTCGGGCGCGCATGCCAGTTGGCCCAGGAGTTTGAAGGGCACACGCTCGTTCGCCGTCTACGCGATCAGCTTGAGGACACTATTCTGGAAACGATTCCCAACGCGCGATTGAACGGCACGCGTGATCGCGAGCGTCGCCTGCCCAACACTTCCAACATCTCCTTCGAATATGTCGAGGGCGAGAATATTCTAGCCAGCCTTGATGCTTCAGGCATCTGCGTCTCGACGGGGTCGGCCTGCAATTCCGAAAGGCACGAGGCTTCTGCTGTCCTGCGTGCGATGAACGTTCCGTACACGGCGGCGCGCGGCTCTATACGTTTTTCGCTTGGGCGCTACAACACCGAACGCGAGATTGCTTACACGCTCTCCGTCTTACCCGGCATCATCAATCGTCTGGCGGAGATGTCGCCTTACGAGGAAGCCCTGGCAAAAGGTGACGCGGGAAATTCTTAGCTGAAGACAAAAGCGCGCATCCGTTTGAGGCGCTGCGCTCGGTGCAACATTTGTTTATCTCGTTCAGCAGACCTTGCGGAGAAAAGAGATGCGAATACAAACAAAATGCTACCTGGCCTCTCTCGTTATCAGCTTTCTTATCCTGGCGTCTCTTCTTCTCCTCGCTTACTACGCGTCTAAACATCAGGACAGCATCTTGGCGATTCCAGGATATGTCGTAGCGTTTTTTCTAGCGTTTCCCATATTCCTATTCTATGGCGCTGAGGGTAATCCTCCGGTCATCTTTGTGGCAGTCGCTGCATTGCTGGAACTGCTTTTATTATCGCTACCTGTTTACCTCATCCTGCTGCGTTGGTGTTCACCTACATAGAAGCGACGTGTCTTTAAGTGATGAGCTACTCTAGCCCCTTCCGCTTTCACCTTTTGAGAGTTTTACTGTTACAATTTGTCTGTGGTTTACAAATGATGATGCCCGCCGGGGACGGAGCAAACACCTTTATGTCAGCCGAACAATCGGCCGCCGATCAGAAGCGCGGCACGCAGACACCTTCCGATAAAACCGACGGACTCAAGCGAGCGCGCCACGATAGCGTGAGCCTGCTTGAGACGGATGATTACTTTTGCGTTAGCCCTTCGGCCCCTCTGGCGGAAGCCATTGAGCAGATGAAAAGGGACGAGGGCGGCTGCGTCATCGTCTGCGAGGACGCGCGCGTCGTAGGCATTATCACAGAGCGCGATCTCCTTAACAGGATCGTCGGCCAGGAGGTTGATTTGAGCGCGCCCGTCAGCGATTGGATGTCACAAACGGTCGAGACTCTCTCGATGGACGCGACCATCGGCGACGCCGTCCGCGTGATGAACGCGAAGGGCTATCGCAACATCCCCCTGGTCGAGAATGAAAAGCTTGTCGGCTCGATCTCCGTCTTCGACGTAATCACTTATCTGGCCGAGAGCTACCCGAAAGAGACTATGAATCTGCCGCCCGTTCCCGCGCAGGTGATGGACACACAGGAAGGCGGATGAAAAGCAGGGATGAAGGATGAAGGATGAGGGATGAAAGGAATGCTGATTCAAGATGAATACGTTCTTATTCATCCCTCATCCCTCCGCCCTCATCCCTTAATAGTTATTCCGATCAACGAAGAGGATAAAAGGAAGTAATGAGCACTGTTATCGAAAATCCCTCCGAACAGATAGAGAAGAATTTTGAGGAACTGGAAACCGTCACCATACGCTTCGCCGGAGATTCCGGCGACGGTATGCAGTTGACGGGCACACAGTTTACGAACACTTCGGCCGTGGTGGGCAATGATATTTCGACTCTGCCGGACTTTCCGGCGGAGATTCGCGCGCCTGCGGGCAGCCTGCCCGGAGTCAGCGGCTTTCAGTTGAACTTCAGCAGCCAGGACATACGCACGCCGGGCGATCAACCCAACGTGCTGGTCGCGATGAACCCTGCGGCGCTCAAGGTCAACCTGCCTGATCTGGAAGATGGCGGCACGCTCATCATCAACACGGACGAGTTCAATAAAGAGAATCTGGCGAAGGCTGCTTATCAATCGAACCCGCTCGAAGACGGCACGCTCACGGGCTATCGGATACACAAATTGCCGATCACGACTTTGAATCTCAACGCGCTCAAAGGACAGGTACAGCTCACGCGCAAAGAGATGGATCGCTGCAAAAACTTCTTCGCGCTGGGCGTCCTCTACTGGCTCTATGATCGCCCGATGGAGCCGACCATCGCGTGGATCAGGAGTAAATTCTCCAAGAACGTAGAGGTCATGCGGGCCAACGAGATCGTGTTGAAGATCGGCTACAACTTCGCCGACACGACCGAAGTCTTCACCACGCACTACACGGTTAAGAAAGCGCAGATCACGCCCGGCAAGTATCGCAATATCACCGGCAACGAAGCGACGGCCATAGGTTTCGTCGCCGCTTCACAACTCTCTGGCCGTCCGCTCTTCTACGGCTCTTATCCGATCACGCCCGCATCAGATATTCTGCACGAGCTGGCGCGTCATAAAAACTTCGGCGTCAAAACATTTCAGGCCGAAGACGAAATTGCCGCTGTCTGCGCAGCCATCGGCGCATCGTTCGCGGGTCACATCGGACTGACGGGCACATCGGGGCCGGGCGTCGCGCTCAAACAGGAGGCCATCGGCCTTGCGGTGATGACGGAATTGCCGCTTGTCATCATCAACGTGCAGCGCGGTGGGCCATCAACGGGACTTCCGACCAAGACGGAGCAGGCAGACCTCTTTCAATCGGTCTGGGGACGCAACGGCGAATGTCCGGCGATTGTCGTCGCGCCCTCGACACCAGCGGACTGTTTCCACATGGCGATTGAGGCTGTGCGTCTCTCCTTCAAACACATGACGCCCGTCTTTTATCTCTCGGACGGTTATCTGGCAAATGGCGCAGAGCCCTGGCGCATTCCCGAAATCAGCGACTTGCCGAAGATTGAGATCAAGTTCGCCACAGACCCCGAAGGCTTCATGCCTTATGGGCGTGACGAAGAGACCCTCGCGCGTCCTTACGCCATACCGGGCACGCCCGGCCTTGAGCATCGCATCGGCGGTATTGAAAAGCAGCACCTGACGGGCAACGTCAACTACGATCCTGAGAACCATCACTTTATGGTCAAGCTACGGCAGGAGAAAGTTGATCGCGCGGCCAACGACATTCCGCTCGTCGAAGTCTTCGGCGAGCCGACGGGTAAAGTGCTTGTGCTCGGGTGGGGCTCAACCTACGGCTCTATCACTTCGGCGGTCGAGAAGTTGCAGCGCGAGGGCAAGAGCGTATCGAGCGCGCACCTGCGCCACCTCAACCCGTTCCCGAAGAATCTGGGCGAAGTGCTTCGCGGGTTCGAGACGGTGATTATCCCGGAGATGAATCTGGGCCAACTCTGCACGATGATCCGCGCGAAATACCTTGTGGACGCCATCGCCTTCTCGAAGGTTAAGGGCCGCCCCTTCCAGATCAGGGAGATCATGCGTAAGGTCGAGGAGTATTTGTAAACAGTGAGCAGTACGACGACAAAACTGGTGACGGCTGAAGAACTACTGTTGTTCCCGGATGATGGTTCTCGTTATGAACTCATCAAAGGAGAACTGAGACAGATGTCACCGGCTGGTCATAATCACGGCAGAATAGCCATGCGCCTGGCTATACCTCTCGGTCAGCATGTCGAGGAGAATGGGCTCGGCGAGGTTTACGCAGCCGAGACGGGGTTTTTGCTCAGCACCAATCCCGACACCGTGCGAGCGCCGGACATCGCGTTCGTTAAGCAGGAGCGCGTTGACGAAGTTGGTGAGACGAAAAGTTACTGGCCTGGAGCGCCCGACCTCGCGGTTGAAGTCGTCAGCCCAAGTGATAAGGTAAGCGCGATTGAAGAAAAGGTTAAAGAGTGGCTCGAAGCAGGAACGCCACTGGTATGGGTCGTCAGCCCGAAATTGCACGCCGTTACCATCTACCGCTCGCTTACAGACATCGTTAGCTTGACGGAGAAAGATATGCTCGACGGTGGCGAGATAGTTCCGGGCTTTTCATATCCGATAGCTAAATTATTCGCCCTCAAACGTCGCTAAGGAGTAAGTAATGAGTACAAACGGTAAGGGAACAAACGGCAACGGACACAAGGACAACGCGGAGGCCGCTGCTTCGCCCGAAGCTTACGCAGGTTCGATGGCGGCGGGTGAAGTCGCGCCGTCGCCCGCCAAGATGACGAAGGCCGATTTCGTCTCAGGCCAGGAAGTGCGCTGGTGTCCGGGGTGCGGCGATTACGCGATCCTGAACAACGTGCAGAAGGTGATGCCGGAGATGGGCATCCCGCGCGAAAAGATCGTGTTCGTCTCGGGCATAGGCTGCTCTTCGCGCTTTCCTTATTACATGAACACCTACGGCTTTCACTCTATACACGGGCGCGCGCCCGCAGTCGCGACCGGCATCAAAAGCTCCAATCCGGACTTGAGCGTGTGGGTTATCACGGGCGACGGCGATGCGCTTTCTATCGGCGGCAACCATTTTAGGCACGCCATCCGGCGCAACCTGGACATTAACTACATACATTTCAACAACCGCATTTATGGCCTGACCAAGGGCCAGTACAGTCCGACCTCGGAGTTC
>DATLMN010000028.1:0-14475 GCA_035537255.1 Pyrinomonadaceae bacterium
GCTACGAGGCCAACTACGCCGGAACATCTTTCGCTACGCGCGAGAAGCTCGGCAAATTCCAGTACGGATCAAAACTCGTCAATATCAAGGCCGACAAGATTCAGGCGAACGGCCTGGCGACCTGCGGCTGGGACGACGAGGGCGTCAAAACGACCGAGTGGGACATCATCAAGGACGGAGTGCTCGTCGGCTATCAAACCGTGCGCGATAACGCAGCGGTGATCGGCCTTGCGCGCTCGAACGGGGCAAGCTATGCCGACAGCTGGCGCTCGGTGCAGTTCCAGAGAATGCCGAACGTCAGTCTGCAACCGGCCGCCGGTAATCAAAAGATCAGCGCCGACGATCTGATCGCGGATGTCAAAGACGGCGTTTATATAGAGGGCGACGGTTCCTTTTCGATTGACCAGCAGCGCTTCAATTTCCAGTTCGGCGGGCAGGTCTTCTGGGAGATCAAAAACGGTAAGAAGACCGGGCTGCTGCGCGATGTCGCCTATCAATCGCGCACGCCGGAGTTCTGGGCCGCCTGCGACGGCTTAGGGTCGAAAGAGTTTTACGGGCTCGGCGGATCGTACTTTGACGGCAAGGGCGAGCCCGGACAGATCAATGCCGTCTCGCACGGTTGCCCGCCCGCGCGCTTTCGCAATATCAATGTCATCAATACGGGGAGGAAAATCTAAGATGGCGCTACTCTCTGCCAAAGAAGCGGAAACGCTGTTACAGAAAGCCCTCGCCCTCTCGAAAGCGGACGAGATGGAAGCTACGCTTCAGGGCGGTCGTCAGGCATGGACGCGCTTCGGCGTCAATTCCGCGAGCACCAGCGGCGATACGGATAATCTCTCGCTCGTCATCAATTCGCACTTCGGCCAGCGCAGCGGCGTCGCGACCACAAACACGCTCGACGCCGCCGGCCTGGAAAGAGTCGTGCGCGCCGCAGAAGAGATCGCGCGGCTTCGGCCCGAAGACCCTGAGCAGATGCCTTTTCTGGGTAAGCAAAAATACGAAGAGATCAGCACAGGGTTTGACGAAGCGACCTACAACGCCAGTGCTGACGTGCGCGCGCGCGGCATCAACGCGACCATCGAGCCTTCGCGCGAAAAGAATCTGGTCGCCGCAGGTCTATACGATAATTCCGGTGGCTTTCGTGCGATAGCGAACACGCGCGGCAACTTCGGTTATACGCGCACCTCTCAGGCTTCATTCACGACGACCGTAAGGACGGCGGACGGCACAGGCTCTGGCTGGGGCTCTGCCATGTCGCATCGCATCAGCGACATCAACGCACAGGCTGTGGGCGCGCGTGCCGTCGAGAAAGCGGAGCTGTCCAGAAATCCCGTCGCGATTGAGCCGGGCAATTACACAGTCATTCTTGAGCCGAACGCCGTCGGCGACCTTGTAGCCTTTATGTCTTTCTTCTTCGACGCGCGACAGGCGGACGAAGGCCGCTCCTTTCTCTCGAAGCAGGGCGGAGGTAATCGAGTCGGCGAAAAGTTCTTCGGCGAGCAGGTTAACCTTTACACAGACCCGCAGTTTGCGAGCGCTCCCGCCGATCCCTTCGACGGCGAGGGCCTGGCAAATGTGCGTATGGACTTTGTGCGCGGCGGTGTGGTCAAGACCTTGAACTATTCACGCTTCTGGGCCAAGAAGCAGGGCAAAGAGCCGACGCCCGGGCCCGCCAACCTCATCATGGACGGCGGCACAAGCTCCATCGAAGATATGATCAAAAGCACAGAGCGCGGCATCCTCGTCACGCGCTTCTGGTACAACAGGCTGGTCGATCCACAGACCGTTTTGCTGACGGGCTTGACGCGCGACGGCACGTTCCTCATAGAGAAGGGCAGGATCAAGAGCGCGATCAAAAACTTCCGCTTTAACGAGACGCCCGTCAAGATGCTCAATAATATTGAGATGATGTCGCCACCCGTGCGCATTACAGGCTCTGAGCGCGTCGGCGACGGCTTCCCTGTGCTCGCGCCCGCCCTCAAGGTGCGCGACTTCGCGTTCACGAGCCTGTCGGACGCAGTTTAATAAAGGGATGAGGGCGGAGGGATGAGTGATGAAGTGATTGAGTCGCTGCTCAAGTGAATCAATCATTCAATCCTTTTCATCCCTCATCCCTCATCCCTCATCCCTATGTTTGTTCTGCTGGCGTTGATGTTGATTGCGGGCGGCGCGCTCTTCACGTACCTCTACGATGAAGGCGCGCCGCTCGTTTCGCGTCTCTCGGCGGGCGCGTGTCTGGGCTTCGCGGCGTTCGGCCTGATCGCCTTTGTCTTCGCCTCATTTTTTGGTCTGACGACCACCGCGCTCGTCCTCTCCACCGCAGTGGTTGTGCTTCCACCAGCCGTGCTTTTGGGAACATCCGGCAGAGCGAGAGTGTTGGATGATATAAGAGCCGCCGCGCGTGATGTGCGGCGCGCCGTCCTGCATCCGAGCCTCGGCACTGGCCTGCGCTCTCTCTTTTACGTTGCCCTCGCGCTGGCGTTGTGGCTGGTTTTTGAGCGCGCGATGTTCGAGCGAGCGGACGGTATCTACACCGGACTCTTGAATAACTACGGCGATCTGCCGTTTCACTTGAGCGTCATTACCAGTTTCGTCAAGGGCGCAAACTTTCCGCCGGAAGACCCAACGTATGCGGGCGCGTCGTTTACCTACCCGTTCCTCGCGGACTTTATCGCGGCCTGTTTTGTGCGGGCCGGAGCGAGTTTGCGCGAGGCTATGCTCCTGGAAAATTTCGTGCTGGCGCTCGCGCTCGCGGGGCTTGTCTATCGCTGGGCGCTTCTGTTGACGCGCGAGCGTGCGGCAGCGCTGCTCTCGATTGTGCTGGTCTTTTTAAGCGGCGGCCTTGGCTGGTGGCTCTTGTTCACAGACAGGCGCGAGCAGAGTAATCAAGGCTTCCTCGCACTGCTCAAGCAGTTGCCGCACGATTACACGATCATTCCTGAGACTGCTTATCGCTGGGGCAATGCTTTGACGACGCTCCTTGTTCCGCAGCGCGGGATGCTGCTAGGGCTGCCGCTTGCCCTGCTAGTCTTTATACAGTGGTGGCAAAGCTCTGAGGTGGAAACGAGCGGAGGGAAAAGTAGAGAAGGGAAGAGGAAAAACAGAAAAGCGAAGAGGGCCGTTCATGATAAGCCGGAAGAAGCGCGTGCCAGCCTTTCGTTTCTCAACTTTCCGGGAGCGAGACGAATGATCGCGGCGGGCGTGATTGCGGGTCTCCTGCCGCTCGTACATGCACATAGCTTCGTCGTCATCATGATGGTGGGCGCAGTGCTTGCGCTTATTCAGGGAATGCAACGCTGGCGCGCATGGGCCGCTTTTTTTATCGTCGCGCTTCTGCTCGCAGGCCCGCAGATGTGGTGGGCGACGCGTGGCAGCTCCGTCCACGCCGGAACATTCTTCGCATGGCAGACGGGATGGGATCGCGGCGGGCGAAACGTTCTCTGGTTCTGGTTTCTCAACACGGGGGTTTTTATTCCACTGCTCGTCCTCTCAATTCTCTGGCGAGGGAAACGCTCCATTGTGAGCACGCGGCTGTTACTCTTTTATCTGCCCTTCACGCTCTGTTTCCTGATCCCGAACCTGTTCAAATTAGCGCCCTGGGTGTGGGACAATATCAAGGTTCTCTTTTACTGGTACGTAGCCTCTGTGCCGCTCGTCGCGCTGCTCATGGTCAGAATGTGGCGCGGGCCGTTCTGGATGAGAAGCGTCGCCGCCCCTCTGGTCGTCGCGTTGACTCTGGCGGGGGCTCTGGATGTGTGGCGCGTCATGTCAGGTGCTGTAGTGTTGCAGGAGTTTGACCGAAGCGGAATCGCGTTTGCCGCGATGATGGAACGTGTGACGCCCGAGCGCGCTCTGGTGCTGCATGCGCCGATTCATAATCATCCGGTATTTCTGACGGGCAGGCGATCCTTGATGGGTTATCCGGGCCATATCTGGACGCACGGCCTGGACTACATAGAGCGCGAGGAGGAGATCAGGCGTATCTACGCGGGCGGAAGCCCCGCGCCTGCGCTCATGTCGCGTTACGGCGTCGACTACGTGGTCGTCAGCCCGCTGGAACGCCAACAGATGCCTGTCAACGATAATTTCTTTGAACGCTTCGAAAGAGTTGGAGAAACAGGTGAGTACCGGCTCTACAAAATCAAGCGCCCGTAGCGGCAGCCAAGGCAGCCGCTCGCGCTACGGCGAAGTTACTTCCGCTCCTGTCAAAGTATCCGGCGCGGATTGGCGGGAAGCTGCCAGCGCGCCGGAGATGGAGACGGGAACGTGGCGCGTTGCGAGCTTCTGTATCCTCGCGCTCGCGGCGCTGGTGCGACTGTATGCGCTTGAGCTTAAACCCTTGCATCATGACGAAGGCGTCAACGGATTTTTTCTACTCAATCTGCTTAATAACGGCGTCTACAAATACGACCCGGCCAACTATCATGGGCCAACGCTCTACTATTTCACGCTGGTGGTCGTGAAATTCTTTAAGCTGTTCGGATTTAGTTTGAGCACTATGGCGGTTCGTCTCGCGCCTGTGTTGTTCGGCGTCGGTTCTGTCTGGCTGATTCTTTGTTTGCGCAGGCGAATCGGCGCGATGGGTGCGCTCGCGGGCGCTGCGCTGCTTGCGCTCTCGCCCGGCGCCGTCTATATGTCGCGCTACTTTATACACGAATCGCTCTTCGTCTTTTTTACGCTCGCGATAGTCGTCGCCGTGCTCCGTTATACGGAGAGCGCCAACCACTTGTACCTGCTGCTGGCGGCCACTTCGGCGGCGCTACTGTTTGCGACGAAGGAGACGGCGATGATCTCTGCGGGCGTGCTGTTGATTGCGCTCGGGTTGGCTGTCCTGTATGTACGCCCTGGAAAAGATGCTGTCTCTGAAATGAAGCCTGAGAGTCGAAAGCGGCAGAGTCACAGGTCACAAAAGCGCACGTCTCCGACTGCGTTATCCATTGATGAGCGCTTGGCGCGCTTTGGTGGGAGTGCGGGTGTTGCAGCGTGGGCGCTGGCCGCGCTCGTCTTTTTTGTTTTCGTCTATGTCCTCTTTTATTCGTCCTTCTTTAAAAATATGCAGGGCCTGTCGGATTCGCTGAAGACTTTCGAGATATGGGCCAAGACCGGCACGAAGGATCACGTCCACGAGTGGTACACATATCTTTCCTGGCTCTGGCACGAGGAGGGGGCGCTGCTGGTGCTCGGCGCGTTCGGCGCTCTAGTGGCGTTGGCGAGCGCGCGCAGCCGCTTCCATGTCTTCGCCGCACTGTGGGCCACAGGAATCGTCGCGGCCTATTCGCTTATTCCCTATAAAACGCCCTGGCTCACCCTTAACCTCATCGTTCCTCTGGCGATCATCGCCGGTTACGGCGTGGACGTGATGTACAGAGGTATGAGAGATAATCTTCAAGGACGCATACTCGTGCTGGCGCTGGTTTTGGTCGGACTCACGATCAGCGGCTACCAGATGTTTCAACTCAATTTCCGTCACTACGACGACGACCGCTATATCTATCCTTACGCGCACACGGTGCGAGAAATGCTCCCGCTCGTCGATGAGATCAATCGCTATGCAGAGCGGAAGGGTACGGGCAAGCAGACGACGATCAACTTTACCTCGCCGGATTACTGGCCGCTGCCCTGGTACTTGCGGGACTACAAACGCGTCGGTTACGGCGGACGAATCGCTGTCTCAGGCGAGTCGCTGGTCGTCGCGTCGGAAATGCAGGTTGAGGAACTGGAAAACCTGCTCGGCGATAACTACCGTCGCGCAGGCGATTATCAGCTCAGGCCCGGAGTCACGCTAGTGCTCTACGAACGCCGCGATCTTCCGTAAAAGGTCAGAGGCAGGACAAAGCCCGGCCCGTGACAGCTATTGAGTCCCGGAAGTCGGGTGTGCGGCAAAGTCCTGTCTGCCTCATGCCGAACCGATGGGCCCCAAGGGGCACGGCAAGTAAGCCTGTTCCCTTCAACAATAAAACTGCATTGCCTAATATGTTGGTTGACATTGCTGGCGAGTCCAACATATAGTGTGCGTCTCTCGCACGGCGCTCTAGGGACTGCGCTTTTCAGGCTTTCCCGTGCGCGCAGGGGGAAGCGCGAGCCACCAGACGCATGTTCAAACTTCAACGCTTAGAGATCACCGGATTCAAATCCTTCGCCGATCACACGGAACTTGTCTTCACGGGCGACGGTATTACGGCCGTCGTCGGCCCGAACGGCTGCGGCAAAAGTAACGTCGCAGACGCTATCGCCTGGGTGCTGGGCGAGCAGCGCATCAAGCACCTGCGCGGCGCAGAGATGAAAGACGTGATCTTTCAGGGCTCGCGCAATCGCCAGCCGAGCGGCATGGCCGAAGTCGTCCTCCACATGGTGCGCGACGAAACCATAGAGCACGAGCCCGATATAGAGGACATAGATTCCACCCTCGAAGAGATAGACGACCACACGGTCGAGATCGAAGCGGTCAGCACGGCCAGCGAGAGCAACGCGGAAGCGACGACCGTCGACACAGCTACGGCAGACGCTGTTGGCACAGCAGAGACTGCGAGCGCAGACGGCACAGTGACTCCTTCCGCAGAGGTTGCGGCAGACCCTGCGGTCTTGACCGCGAATGAACCGAACTTCGACGCTTCACCTGTCGAAGCAAACGGCGCTGAAGCGGTCAGCACTGATACGGCGATGACCGCGCCTGTCACAGTCGCTCCCAAAGTTCATGGCAAGCGACACTGGCGGCCCAGCCGTCTGGCGCTTGAGTTTGCGCCGGGTGAGGCTGTCTCCGTCACGCGCCGTCTCTATCGCTCCGGCGAGAGCGAATATCTCTTAAACAATCGCCTGTGTCGCTTGCGCGATATTCAAGACCTGTTTTCGGGCACGGGACTCTCCGGGGCGCACTACGCCATCATTGAGCAGGGACGTATCGGCCAGATTCTGTCGGCCAAGCCTATGGATCGCCGCACGCTGATCGAAGAGGCCGCCGGGATTACGAAGTTCCGCGTGCGCCAGCGCGCCGCCGAAGCGCGACTTGATTCCGCGCGCTCTAATCTCAACCGCGTCTCGGACATCATCTCAGAGATAGACAAACAGGTTAACAGCCTGCGCAGACAGGCGGCGAAGGCCAGACGTTATCGCGTCCTGCGCGAAGAGCTGCGCGAGCTGCTCCGCCGCGTCTACGTCGCGGAGGAGCGCACGCTCTCCTCTTTGCTGGACGAAACGCGCGCTAAGTTGGAGGAGGCTGGTCAGGAAGAGCGCGCACTGGCCGAAGCGCTCAGTGCCCGCGAAGATGATGCGCGCGAAGCGACACAACATGCGCGCGCACTCGAAGACGAGTTGGCCCAGGCGCGAGCCGCCGTGGCAGACGCGGCGCTTCAGCGTGACCGCCGCACGCGCGAGCGATCCTACCAGGAAGAACAGCTTGCTGCTTACGGCAAGCGTCGCGAAGCTGTCGAGAACGAGATGGAGATGGTGCGCGCGCGCCTCTCGGAAGTCGAGCGCGAATGCGAACGCCTGCGCGAGCTGGACGCTTCATTGCGCGACGCCAGCGAAGAGAGCACGCTGTCCCTTCAATCTGCCGAAGCAGCCTACAGCCGTAAGCTCACAGAAGCCTCAGAGGCGGAAACCGAAATCGAGCGCGCCCGCGCCGAGCTGCTCACGCACACGGCCGTCGCAGAGCGCCTGATGGAGATCGGTCGTCAGCTTGATTCTGCGCTTGAAAGAGTCGCTCTACAGGCCGAAGGCTTGGCGCACGAGGGCGAGCGTGCAGCGGCCATTCACTCCGAGCGCGCAGCCGAAGCTGAAACCCTGAATGCGGAGATTGCGATTGCGCGCGAGCGACTGGCGGGACTCGCTGCGGAGCGCGAACAGGCCGTGCATCAGGTCGTGCTTGGGCATGAGGCTGTGTCCGAAGCAGATGCCGAGTACGAACGTGTGCGAGAAGGATTTTCGCGCACGCGTCATCGTCTGGATACGCTGCTTGAGTTGGACGTGCGACGCGCGCACTATTCGCAGGCCGTGCAGCGCATCTTCGCGACCGAAGGCGCTGCGGAAGACTTTCACTTTATGGGCACGCTCGCGGACATGCTACAGGTCGCGCCCGAATGGGAGCGCGCAGTCGAAGGCGCATTCGGCTCTTCACTGCAATCGATCATCGTGCCCACACCTGATGATGCCGCGCGTGCTGCGCTCTGGCTACGTGAACACGATGCGGGGCGCGCCAGTTTCCTGATCGTAGGACTTCACGGCGCGAGCGAAGAGATTGATACGGAGTCCAGAACGCGTCGAAGCGACGAGGCTGAAACAAACACGCCCGCCGAGCTTGAAGAGGCTTCGGAAAACTTGAAGGACATACGCATAGGCGATTTGCTGGGCGCGCCGCCCGAATTGCTCAGTGTGCTTAGACGCACGCTCACGCAGAAGATGGATGCGCTGTTGGCTTCAAGCCTTGACGATGCGATAGCCAAGTCGCTCGCCACGGGTGATATGTATGTCACACCCGTCGGCGATTGGGTGGCCGGAGGCCAGCTCGTCACAGCCGGAGACGAGCGCGCGTTTGAAGAGGGCGCTGGCCTGCTCGGCTTTAAGCGCGAGCTGCGCGAATTGGAACAGAGCGCCAACGAATTTTCGACCGCGATGACGATAGCGGAGCAGGCCGTCGCAATCGCGCGCTCGCGTCTCACGGAGCTTGAGGACGCGGTCGTGCTTCTCAACGAAGTGATCGGTCGCGAAGAGCGTGACGCGATGGCGCGCGAGCTAAACGCCGCAGGGCTTGCGCAGGAGATAGAGCGTGCAGAGCGTCATCTGCGCGTCATCGCGGACGATGCGGCGCGCCTGACAAGCGAGCGTCTTGAATTGGAAGAGCGTCGCCGGACGGCTCTCGCCGAAGCAGAGGCCGCTGAGGCAGCGCGACAGACTGCTTCACAGACGGTGGCAGAGGCGGCCACGCTGCTCGCCATCGCACGGCGCGAGGCTGAAGTCGAGAACGAGGGTCTTGGTGAACAGCGTGCCGCAGCCGCAGCCGCTGCCGAGCGTCGCCGCGCCACTGCCACAGAGCTTCGTCGCATGGAGGCTGAACGCGATGATCTCTCGGCCAGACTTGAGCGTCACGCTCTTGAAGCGGCAGAAGCGATTAAGCGGCTGGAAGAATTGCGACGCTCGATTGACGAGATGGACAGGAGCGCTCTCTCCATAGACGAGGAGCGCGAGCGTGAGGAAGGAGCGGTCGCAGAGGCCACCGCCCGTTTGACAGAAGCGAGAGAGAGAGCCGATGCGCTCTCTGCCGAGCTTGGGGAATTGAACCGGCGTGTGATCCATGCGCGCGATGCGCGCGCGGGGCTTGAGGTTCAGCGTGCCGAAGCGACGGCGCGACTCGGCTATGTTCGCGAAGCCTGCATGACGGAACTGAACCAGTCGCTGGAAGAACTCGCGCAGGAGCGTCCTCTAGACGAAGACCTTGATCTTGAAGCTGGGCGCGCGCGTGTCGAAGAGTTGCGCACGCGAATAGAGGGCTTCGGCGCGGTCAATATGATGGCGCTCGAAGAGTTGTCGGAATCGGAAGAGCGTCTGCTTTTCCTGACGGGCCAGCGCAAGGATATTACGGACGGCATAGCCTCCACGGAAGAGGCGCTGCGCGAGATCAAGCGCCGCTCGCGCGAGCGTTTCCGTCATGCCTTTGAAGAGATCAATCGCAACTTCGGAGCTTTCTTCCAGGAACTGTTCGGCGGCGGGCGCGGCGAGATGAGTTTAATCGACGCCGACGATGTGTTAGAGTCCGGCATTGACATTGTGGCCCAACCGCCTGGCAAGCGCCTGCAAAATGTGCTGCTGCTCTCGGGCGGCGAAAAGGCTATGGCGGCGCTCGCGCTGGTGCTTGGCATCTTTCATTATCGTCCGTCGCCTTTCTGTCTGCTGGACGAGGTGGATGCGCCGCTGGACGAAGCCAACGTCGGTCGCTTTACGGACAAGGTCGCACAGATGTCCACGAGTACGCAGTTCATCGTCATCACTCACAACAAGAGAACGATGGAGATGGCGCGGGCACTCTACGGCGTGACGATGGAAGAAGTGGGCGTTTCAAAACTGGTCTCAGTGAAATTCGAGTGAGGAAGAGTAGAGAGTTATTCTGGCGTCTGTCGATTGCCGCGCTCCTGATTACGGGCGCGGCGATTTGCGCTGCGGCTCAAACTGTGCCGTCAGGCAAGCATAACACTCGCGAGCGGACGGAGACCGCCGACACTGCTCCGACCAAAGTCAATGCGGCGATGGACGAGGCTCGCTACTTTTACGAGTTCAAGCAGCCTGAGTTCTTCATCAACCATATCATCATCGAGCACGACGCCGCAGGCCATGGCACTGTCTCGTTTAAGCGCAAAGGGGTCGATGATCTGATCGTTGAGCCGCTCGCCCTCTCAAGCGCATCACACGCGCGCATACAGGGATTGTGGGAGGCGCTGCGATTTTTAGACTCTGATGTGGATTACCAGTCCGACAAGCAGTTTCCGCATCTGGGCACGATGTTTCTACGCATGACGCGGGGCACGCAGATGCGTTCCGTCAAGTTCAACTGGACGCGTGACCCGAACGCCGAGGCGCTCGTCAAAGAGTACAGGCGTGCCGCCGATCAGGCGATCTTTATTTTCGACATCAATCTGGCGCGCGAGAATCAGCCGCTCAACGCGCCGAAGTTAATGGATCAGCTTGAGATCATGCTCAGGCTCAACTCTCTGTCAGACCCGAAGCAACTCATCCCACTGCTGCGCGAAGTCTACATGGACGAACGCATCCCCCTTATCGCACGCAACCACGCCGAACGAATCATTAAGAAGATCGAAAAATAGCTGAGCCTCCTCGCGCTCATCCACTAATAAGCTCTTTTTGCGATCAAGTAAGCACCCCTGATTTTCGCAAAACGATTTCTTCTTAACCTGCATCCTTTTTATAAAATTATCAGTGCATCTTGCGCAAACTTTTTCATCCTCGCCGTCCAACAGGACATAGAGCGGGGACTACGCGGCGCGCATTCCTTCATGACCCGTTCAATAAGAGAAAATGGAAGTGGCTTTTTGCGCTCTTTCTGGACGAACTGGGTGTCCGGCCTCGTTCACCTAGAGAGACTCGGTTTACCGGCAGTGAAGATGTTTTCCACAATGGCCGAAGGTTTCCTCTCGCCGTCTGTGGAAATGATCTTTGTCAATCGAAAGTGGTTATGCGAAAATGCGCAGCTTAATCTATAATCTTGCACGTAACACGTGACGACTGTGCCACTCGCAAAACTGGAGATCGCCCTCGGCGATTGTGACGCGGAAATCAATGCGCTCTACGCGCGTTGCCGCGAGGCTGCGCCCAACTACGGCGTCTCGCCGGAAGATTTCCGCGCGGCGCTGCGACAGGCCATCGATAAGTATCTGGTCGATCACACGAACGCCGACGCCCCCTCTGCTGATCGCATACGCCAATTCCTGGGCGAGCTTCAATCACAAGACCTCTATCTGGCGCTCGCCTGCGCTGCGGGCAACGAGCATGCCTGGTGGGAGTTCGATCAAAGCTACCGTCCATTTATAGAGCGCATCGCGCGACACCTTGCGAGCGCAGAGGTGCATGCGGAGGAAGTCATAGACTCTGTCTACGTAGAGCTTTTTGGCACGCGCGTCGTCAATAGTGTTCGCCAGTCGAAGTTTGCGACCTACACCGGACGCGGCACGCTGCGCGGTTGGCTGCGCACGGTCGTCTGGCACGGCGTCATAGACCTGCACCGCGCGCGCCGCGACGAGATTTCCGTCGACGATTGGACTGAGAGCGGCGGCGAGACGCAGGATCGGCCGGGCTGGCGCGCCGAAGCGCGCGGAGGCGAAGGGGCGATGGTGGACAGGATAGCGCGCGAACGCTACAGGGCCGTGACCCTTGCGGCGCTCGAAACGAGCATGTCCGTCCTTGACGATCACGAAAAGCTGCTGCTCCTCTACTATCACGTGGAGGGTTTGAAGCTCAGAGAGATCGCGCGCCTCGTCGAAGAGCCCGCGTCGCCCTTGCGTCGCTGGTTTCAGCGCCAGTCAAAGAGGCGCACGAGCGCGCCCGACAGCCGCGTTCACGAATCCACAGTCATGCGCTGGCTGGAAAAGGTGTACGCCAAAGTTTTAGACCGCTTTCGGACAGAGTTGGAACAACAGGGGGGCCTCGGCTCCGCAGAGATCGATTTATGCATAGGGCTGGCGACAGAAGACCTCGCGCCCGAAGACGTGCGCCGCCACTTGAATATTGAATCGCAGGAAAGCTTGAGCAAAGGCCAGACTGAAGAGCCGTCCATCTAAAGGAGGCGTCGAGGGATTAAAGGTGCCGCGACCGAAGAGCAACAGAGAAATAGAGGCCATGCGTCGTATGATACACCGCCATTTACATGAGCGCGCGCTGGTTGCACCGCCTGTAGCTGCGGACATGCATCTGGACGAAGACGCCCTGAGCGCCTTCGTCGAAGGACGCTTGAGCGAGAGGGAGTCGTCTCCGCTCATACAGCATCTGGTCGCTTGCGCTTACTGTCGCCAGGCGACCGTCCAGCTCGTGCGCCTTGAAGCGGCGACCATCCCGTCACAACCCTTAACGACGCAGACCGTGCAGGAAGAAGAGCCCGGACGCATACGCCGCCTGCTGGACGACCTGGCCTCGCGCGTGCTGCCCTCACATGATGAAGAGACCGTCTTCGCCTATCATGCTCCGGCGGAGGATTTCAAGCCGCGCGACGAAGCAAGCGGCACTAATCCCGAAGCCCCCGGCGAAGAGGACGGCTCAAAACCTAAAGAGTAAAGCCTTCGACTCGGATAGCCTTTTAGCACCGCTCATACGCTCATAGCCTTCGCTCGCAGTATAATATCCGTCAGTAAAACTATTCGCCTTCATTACTTCAGTAATGAAGGCGATGAACTGCTTACAGAGGAGAATTTGAGAATGGCCACATACACACCGCCGCCCTATTTCCCGCAAGAGGCACTGGCGGGGGCAGACGAGAAAAGATACAGGAAGTTCAAGATCGCCGTGGCCTTCATCGCGTGCCTGCTTTTACTCCTGATCGTCGGCGTCGGAATAGGAGCGTGGTATCTGCTCAAATCGATACTTTGAGCTGCGGTCAAAGTGGAGCAGGATTTAGACCTTATTCCCAAAACATTTTATTAGTAGTAGTTCATGTTTGAGAGGGAAGCTCTAAGCTAAAAAAGCGCGGTCGAAAACGAGGTGCAGGCGAGCAGGAGCGCAGCCGCAGGGATGGCCGGATTGTCCGAGAGGGGGGTGAGGCGTATGCGGCGTATGCGGCGGCGATCAACGCGCTCGACGGTAAAACGAGAGCCGTCATGCTCGACCGATTCGCCCTGGCGCAGTAGTCGACCGGCTTTCGCGAGCACGAATCCGGCCAGCGTCGTATAACCAGCTTCTTCCGGCAGCCGCAGATTAAAGCGGCGATTGGCATCGCGCACGGCCAGCATCCCATCCAAAAGAAAAGTGCCGTTGTCTTCGACGATCTGCGCGCGCACTTCTTCATCGTATTCGTCGTTGATCTCGCCGACGATCTCTTCCAGCAAATCTTCCAGCGTGACGATGCCCTCTATGCCGCCGTGCTCGTCTATGACGAAGGCCAGATGAGTTCTGGCCGCCTGCATCTGCGCCAGCACGTGGCCGAGCCCTGCGGTCGCCGGAACAAACATCGGCGGATGCAGCAGTTTTTCCAGATCGAACGTGGCCTTGCCGCCGCGCACGCATTGCATGATGTCTTTCATAAAGAGGACGCCGACGACATCGTCCAGCCGCTCACGAAAAACCGGGAGGCGTGAATAGCCTGTTTCGCAAAATGCTTTCTCTGCCTCTTCGAGCGTGGTCGTGACGGGAAGCGCCTGGACAGCCGTGCGCGGAATCATCGCCTCGCGGACTTCGGCATCGGCGAAATCCAGGACGCGATTGATCATTTTCTGCTCGTCTGCTTCTAGGTGGCCGCCCTGTTGCGAAGCATTGACCATCTGGCGCAACTCTTCCGCAGTATAAGAAGAGCCATGCGCCGCCGAAGAGTTCAGCCCGAAGAGACGGACTGTGCGCGCGCTGGCCCAATCGAGTGCGCGTATGGGCCAACTGAATAACTTATAGAAAATCTGCATGGGCCAGGCCGACATCAGAGCGACGCTTTCGGCGCGCTCAAGTCCGAACAGCTTCGGCGCTTGTTCGCCCAAAACGATGTGCAGCGTGGTGATGATCGAGAAAGCGATGCCAAACGAGATGACGTGCAGCACCGTCTCGGAGACGCGCCCCGCGAGCGGCCCTTCCAATAGGTGCGCGACGGCAGGCTCACCGATCCAGCCGAGCGCCAGCGACGCCAGCGTAATTCCTAGCTGCGCCGCAGAGAGATAGGCGTTCATGTTATCCAGCAATTCGATCAGCCGTTTGGCGCGGCGATTACCGGAAGCCGCCAGCGCCTCTATGCGCCCGCGCCGCACGCTGACCAGCGCAAACTCTGCGGCGACAAAAAAG
>DATLMN010000029.1:0-6933 GCA_035537255.1 Pyrinomonadaceae bacterium
CCCTGGACTACTTCGATCTGCATACCGGCCTTCGCGAGATTGTCGATCAACATACGCACGCGCTTGGCCAGTTCGGGGTGAACTTTCTTCAAACGATTATCCGAAGAGGGATTCATGCTGGTCTCCTTTTACTAGCGTTGAAGATTTACATCCATTTTTATTTTGATGAGGCGGAACTCCGCGGCGCGCTCAAAGCCCGGAAAGAGAGTGCGCCCCTTCGGTCAGGCGAGAATTAACCGGGGGCTGGCAATGCCCTTTCGTTTACCATATTCTTCAGTGCCGCGTCCACTCTCCGTTTCGTCGGCCGCTTCTTTTTCACCTCAGGAACGCAGGCGTAAGTGCTCAGATTGCGACTGCTCGGAATGTATGATAGATACTCTGGCGCAGCGGCTATTCAAAAATCTGAAATCTACATCCTTAGAATTTCGTATGACGATCAAGACTGAGTTCCCGGAGCGATTCAACATGGCCCAATACTTCCTCTACCACAATGTGGAGGAAGGGCGCGAGGGTAAAACGTGTCTTTATTTTGAAGATGAGACGTACACGTACGGCGATGCCGTGCGGATGTCGAATCGTGTGGGCAACGCTTTGCGAGAGCTTGGCGTGGAGATGGAAGACCGTGTGTTGATCGTGCTGCCGGATTGCCCTGAGTTTGTCTGGACCTGGTTCGGCGCGAGCCGCATCGGCGCTGTCATCACGATGGTCAACCCGTTCTTGCCCGCAGTCGATTACAAGTATTACCTGGAATACACCAGAGCGCGCGTCGCCGTTATTCACGAATCGCTGATCGAGACATTTGCCGAAGCCGCAAAGGGCGCAGCCTTCCTGCGTCGCGTGCTCGTCGTAGGAAGCGAGCACGGAGATTTCACGTCGTTTGGTAATGTGGTCTCGGCGATGTCGGAAGAATGCGTGCCGGCCTATACGCATCGCGACGACATAGCGATCTGGCTCTTTACTTCCGGCTCGACCGGACACCCTAAGGGCGCTGTTCATCTGCATCACGACCTGCCCTTTAATACAGAGTGCTACGCCAAGGGAGTGCTCGGCGTCAATGAAAACGACATCACTGTCTCTGTGCCGAAGCTCTTCTTCGGTTACGCGACGGGCACGAACCTGCTTTTCCCCTTCGCAGCGGGAGGCGCGACGGCTCTGTTTACGGAAAGGTCAACGCCGGAAAAGCTTTACGAAATGATAGAGCGTTATCGCCCGACGATCCTGACCAACGTGCCGACGATGATCAACGCGATGCTCAATATGGAGGGCGCAGAGCGCAAGGATTTATCTTCGCTGCGGATGTGTCTCTCGGCGGGCGAGGCTCTGCCCGTAGAGCTTTACGAGCGCTGGATGAAGACGTTCGGCGTGGAAATTTTGGACGGCATCGGCTCGGCGGAGATGTTTCATATCTACATCACGAATCGTCCGGGCGATGTCATGCCCGGCAGCCTGGGCCGCATCGTCGACGGATACGAAGCGCGTGTCGTCGATGCTGAGGGTCGCGAAGTTCCCGTCGGCGAGATGGGCACGCTTAAAGTTAAGGGAGACTCGGCGGCGCTCTGTTACTGGCAGGCGCACGAGAAATCCAAGGAGACTTTTGCTGGCGATTGGTGTACGACGGGCGACCAGTTTCATGTCGACGCGGACGGTTACTACTGGTATCACGGTCGCACGGACGACATGCTGAAAGTCTCAGGCGTTTACGTCGCGCCCGCAGAGATTGAGAATTGCCTGCTTCAGCACGAATCCGTGCAAGAGTGCGCGGTCATAGGCCACGACGCGGGCGATCATCTGGTCAAGCCGAAGGCATTCATAGTGCTTCGCTCACAGAAGAGCGCATCCGAAGAGTTGGCGCAGGAGATCAAGGACTTCGTCAAATCACGACTCGCGCTCTACAAATATCCGCGCTGGATAGAGTTCGTCTCATCACTGCCCAAGAATGATCGCGGCAAGATCGACCGCAAGCGATTAAAGGCAGTGATGAGTGACGAGTGACCAGTGACAAGTTAAAAACTAAAAAGCTTGTCTCCTGCTCGTCACTCATCACTTATCACTCGCCACTGCTTTCTTATGCCGTTTTCAACCAGAATCAAAGTGCGTTTTGGCGATGCTGACCCGGCGGGGTTGGTCTATTTCGTCAACCTCTTTCATTACTACCATGTCGCGATGGAGGAGTTTTTCGCCGCGCGCTGTGGAATCAGCTATCAAAAGCTGATGGAGGATGAGCGCCTGGGATTTCCGACCGTCAATGTGCAGGCGGAGTTTTTTACGCCTCTCGTTTACGGAGACGAGGCAGAGATTGAGGTCTACGTTTCGCGTGTCGGTGAAGCTTCCGCGACTTTCGAGTACAGCCTGCGACGAGTGAGCGATGGCGCGCTCTGCGCACGCGCCACGAATGTTCAGGTGGCGATGAATCTGGACGAGCGCCGCGCCGTGCCTGTTCCTGATAAATATCGCCGCGCTTTCGCCGCCAGCAAAGATTAAAAACCCTCATCTAACCACTCATACCAATCTTTAACTTTCCTGCCAGATTGTTGGAAACAGTTTCCGATTAGCCTTTTATTCGTAACGTAAAACTAAAAGGCTAAAGTATCAGGAGGTGTTTTCGTGAAAAGGGTATTCGTGTCTCTGGCTGCTCTGATTATTCTTGCGCTTCCGGGCATCGCATCCGCTGATGTCATCACATTTCGGCCAACGCCGTCAGACCTCAACGATCTTGATCATCACATGGTTTACACCTGGCGTGTGGATAACGTGAATGTGCCACGTGGACATACCATCACAGGGGCGAGGCTGGTCATCAACAATATCAGCAACTGGGATCGCAATCCCAACATGCTCTTTATACACCTGCTCGATACGGCGAGAAGCTCGGGCGTCGCTTCGTTCGTGGACGACCCGACCAACCAAGCACCGATTCCCGAATCGGAGATCATAGATGATTTCGTCAACGAGCGTTTTCACGACCGACGTAGCTGGCTGGTTGATGCCAATACCGGAGACATTCTTCTGGATTCGCGTTCGTTTACCATGACGGCGGTCAATTACGAATGGGTTCTGACTCCTGCGCAGTTGAATACTCTCGCGGCCTTTATCACCAGCGGCGGCAACTTCGCGCTCGGATTCGACCCTGACTGTCACTTCTTCAACAGCGGCATCTCGTTTCAGATCACGACGCAGCCTAATCAAGTGCCTGAGCCTGCGACGATGACGCTCCTTGGAACTGGTCTCGCAAGCCTTTATTACCGCCGCCGTCGTCAGCAGCAAAAGAAGCGCAGCGAGGCTTAAAAAAGAGTCTTCGAGTAACTTTCAAAAACAGAAGCGGCGTTGATGACTGTTCTCTCATCAGCGCCGCTTTTAATTTTTGTATCCGGCGGGCAGCTAAACGGCCCGCTGCTGTCAGGCCTTTATGCGAAGTCGTTGCGCGAGCGTGCGTATGACGCCGGAGGCGATGACAGGGTCTGTGTTAAGCGCGGCGCGGAAGGCGTCGCCGTTCAAGCGCAGGACGCGCACGCCGCCAGCCTTGGCGACGACCGTCGCAGAGCGCGGTGCAGGATCAAGCACGGCCATCTCTCCGATAAAGCCCCCGGCCTTTTCTTCTGCCACGACTTTAGCGTTCGCGCCTGCGCCGACCATGACATTTACTTCGCCGGCAAGCAGGATAAAGACCTCGTTGCCGGACTCGCCCTGCACGCAGAGGGCTTCGTCTGCGACGTACTCGTCCTCGACGCTTGAGCGCCCCAACGCGGCCAGTCCTTCGGGCGGAAGCGAAGAGAAGATCGGAGCCGAACGCAGCGCAATCATCTTCTCGACCGTGCTCAAGCCGCTGTGCGCACCCACAGCGCCCGGCTCTCTTCCGTGTCTCTCTTTCAGATGCGCAGCCGTTTCGCGTACAAGCTCGTGCTCGTCCGCAGAGAGGCGTGCGAGCGTCGCCGCGTCCACAGCTTCATACTCTGCCAGGACGTAGAGCGCAACGGCGCGCACATATGGATCGACGCTTTCCGTCTGCACGTGCAGGGCGCTGGTCAGCGTCTTCAGCTCTGCCTGACGGCTGACGGTTTCGCGATGCGAGGTGACCAGGCGCTCGCCTATGGCGGGTGTGATCTGTCCGCTCAATTGTTCGACGGCAGTCTGGCGCTGCGCCCCGTTGTTCGAGCACAAGCCTGCGCGTATGACCAGGCTCGTTTCATCTCGCGGCTCAAAGCTCAGACTGCGCAGCAAACGGTCGACGGCATGCACGCGGCGGCGGCGTAGGAGGTCTCGCAAGAGATCGTGGGCCGCGTTGGGCGGCTCTCTCTCCAGCGCATTGATGGCGTGCGAGGTGCGCTCTATGATGCCAAGCTCTTCGGCCAGGCGCGTGGCGATGCCGCCCGTTCCGCCCAGAAGATCATCCAGTACAGCAGCGTGCTCGTCTTTCGTGACGCGGTATTCGGCACGCAGTTTCAGGATAAAGCTGTCGTCGGCATCTCCTTCAGCCGCGAGCACACGTTCCAGATAATTTTCCAGCGCGTGCTTGTAGGTTTCCAGTTGCAGTCGCTTCTCCGCAGAAATCTGTTTTGAAGGGTCGGAAATCATGGCGCGCTCTTCTTCCGCGAGCGCCGCCATCACCTTCTCGTGATCCGAAGGTTTAATTTGCAACTGGCTGCGCAGGGATTCCAGCAGTTGCACTTCCTCGCGCGTGACGAAGCCGTTGGCTAAGGTTTCGCGCACGGCGTCCTTGTAGATTTCTATGACCTGCGCCTGACCCTTGGCGCTCTCGCGCGTGCGAATCGTATGAATCAGAAAGGCCTCGTGCAAATCTCTGGGCGGTTGAATGTCCGTCCACTCCCAGCGCTTGATGATATTTTTCGCTAAGGTCTCTTCGGCAAAGGTCTTCTGCGTGCGTCGCAGACGGCGCGCAAGAAAGAGCGTCGCCGTCAGCATAACGACGATCAGAAAAAGATGCGGCACGGCCCAAGGCGCGCGCCAGAGCGTCGGCGCTCCGGCAAACGTGTAGAAGATCGTGAAAGCCGCGAAGGCCGCAATCGAGAACATGACGTGGCGCACGCGCGCATCGTCCGCTTCCGGCTCGCGCCGTTTAAGCCATTTTCCGATAGGGCGCTCAAGCTGCGAAAGGATGAAGTAACTGATGAGGCCGCACGCGGCAAGCGTCAACATGGAAGCGACGGCGCGCGGCACTTGCGGGAGAAAAAAGAATCCGGCGGTGCGCGCATCGTGTCCCGGAAAAAACGCGTAATGAATGACCATCAGGTCATTCGTCCATCGTCCATCGAAATATGCGCTCCAAGTGCCCGCCTGCAAGTAGTAATAGAAGTAGAACCCGAAGACTAGACCGGGAAAGACGAAGTAGGCGAACTTCTTCGACTGCATCCCTATCTCTTTCCAGTAGCCGTTCTCTTCGTTGATGTCCGGGCACAGATTTTTGCAGGCAGTGCATTTGGTGCATTGCGAGTTGGGCGTCTCGCGCAACCCGTGCGGCTCTGTATAAATCTTTTCGATGAAAGAGACGGGGCAGATGTAGTTGCACCAGGTCTTGCCAGTGTAGAACGCGCCGAAGATCAGCGCCGCCAGACTCAACAGCACGAAGAAGGCTGTGATGGCGTGGCCGTCGCCGTTCGTCGAGATCAGTCTGAGCCAGAGCGAGACGACAAAGATGGCGACGGGGATGTAATAATAATTGGCTTGCAGCCACGGTGAAGCCTTCTTGACGCCGGGACGACGCAGGCGCACGGGAATCTGTGCGAAGAATGCGAGCGGGCAAATGCGACGCCAGCGATGATAACCAACCAGCACGATAAAGAGCGGAATCGAAGCCACCACCACAGTCCAGACGACGCGCCCGGCAATCGCCTGCATCATGTGCGCAAAGACCGGAACGGCGATAAAGACTACGAGGGCGAACCACTTGACGGGCGAGACCCACCATTCAACTTCAGCCTCTGTCGCACGCCTTTGCTTGGCGGCGGGCAAGGATTTCGGAATCGGTGTTGCAGGTGGTCTGGGGGTTGCAGCAGCCATAATGTATTAGGGATGAGGGCGGCAGTGTGAGGGATGAAAGGAATGCTGATCCAAATTGAATGCTTTCTTATTCATCCCTCATCCCTCCGCCCTCATCCCTGCTTTTTACCCTCTGCCCTTTCTGGTATCGAAGGGCCAGTTGTCCGTGAGCGCCTGTTCGATGTTGATTTTGACGTTGAGGTAATCGCGCATCACTCCGCGCAGGTTGTCGACCTGCTCCTGCTCGTTGCGGCGCAGGAATTCGCTGCGCCCTTCGTCGGGCGTGATGATGAAGAAGAGGCGCGGAATATCGCGCGTCGTGCTCATCCCTGCAAGTTGCGAAGGATCAGAGACCTTCGTGTCCAGATAATTCCCCTCGTCGAAATTTCGCACGTGACATTGAATGCAGGTCGTCCCGCGCTCTTCCATCAAACGGCGTCGCGGGTCGCGCAGAGAGGTTTCCTCGACCATGAATCTTTCCTTGAAGGGGCGCGAAACGGAAGAGGCGTCGATGATACTGCCACGTACAGCGCTGCTGTCGTGATCGTCTGGGATGGCGGCAAACCCGAGCACGTCGATCAGCTTATCGAAATCTTTGACGTATGAAGGAGTGGCGGGCACGAAGGCTGGCGCGGGCACGGCCTTGTAGGTTTTACCGTCCGGCGCTTTGACGCTCGTCGCGAAACCGTCGATCACCTCGTTATTAAAGGCCAGCTCTTTTCTCCCCTTGCGGTCGACGGGAATCACCTTCATCACGCCGAGCGCCCAGCCGTTGCCGCTCTGGTAACGCCCCTGCGTGTCCAGTTTATCGTCGCCGCCGAGGCGCGCGTTGTGCGGCAGCGCCGCAAAGTTCGCCTGCATACGCGCATCAGTCGGGTCGTTGTAGGTGACGACCTTCGTAATAAAGTCCGCGAGCGCCTCGCCGTAACGCTGCTTATC
>DATLMN010000030.1:0-58576 GCA_035537255.1 Pyrinomonadaceae bacterium
AGTTATACTTTGCCTTATACATATCTGTTGTGACTCGATCACAGTCCTGGATGTGTTCGTCCTTCTTGATAAATGCTCGCAATGCCTCGCTAGTTAGCATGAATAATTAATCGCGCGCCGCGAGGGCTACTCGCGCCCTCCGCAAGCAGTATTACTCTGGGGCGTCGCAAATGAACAACGGTGGGGATACCAACATGGCAGAAACTCAGGTCGTAAGTGAATCGAACGGAAAGTGGAGCCAGACTGAAACGGAGTTTCAGGATCGCACCATCAAGTGTGTGGATTGTGGAGAGGATTTCATCTGGACCGCAGGCGAGCAGGTGTTCTTTCACGATAAAGGGTTAAAGAACGAACCGAAGCGCTGTAAAACCTGCAAGCAAGCTAAGAACGAGCGGCTCTCGGCCATTGCCGCGGCACAGGCAACAGGCGTTCGTCAACGCATCGAAGTTTCCGTGCAATGCGCACAGTGCGGGCAACAAACGACGGTTCCCTTTTATCCTTCGCAGGGACGACCCGTTTACTGCCGTTCGTGCTTCCTTGCGGGACGCGAAGCGGACGGCGTAATTCTCTAAATGAAGACGTGTCGTCGCCGCGCCTCCAGTAGCTGCGACACCTCAAAAGCATCCGACTCAGAATAATTCCCGGCAGACAGCTAACAGCGTGCGCCGACTGAAGTTGACTGACAGGCATGGCGCCTGCGCCTCTCGCACGCTCTGCGTGCACGCTTCTCACCTCTTCTCAATCTCTACTCATTCCTCGTTCGAGGATATCGAAGGTTCGACTCTCGCGACTAATTTATTTGGATAAAAAAAGACCGGCCGAAAAAGCGGGTGGGGGCCTCCCACAGCCCCCACCCTAAGGCCACGAGTCCTCACCCCTCGCGACCACTTCGCTCACCGGGGAGGTGAACGCGCCCAGATTATGCAACACTGAACGCAAAGTTTCAACCTCTGTGATTGCAGAAAATTTTAGCCCCCGATGGTCAGCTATTTTGGTGATCGAGCACCGCCGTCTGCTCAAGAAGCGCCCGCCCGCCGTCAATCTGAGACGAGAAAATTTTACCGGCATGGCCCACCATCTGCATCAAACGGGTACATAGCGCACGGCGAAAAGCCAGGCGCGCTTGAAGGTAAGGAGAGGAATATAAATACTTTAGCCAAATGGCATGGGATTTGATAAACGAACAGCGTTTACAGCCGCTATCGTGTAAGTGCATGAGCCTGCGCGAGTGTATTTTCGAACAAAGGGTATAAGCCCCCGCTGGCCGCGAAATATTGATCAAAGAAAGGGACGATCAGGTTAATGAGCACAGAGGTTATGTCGCAAGGCGACATCATGCGAAAAAATATCACCGCCGTGATGAAGGCGCAGCACGAGGTGACGCAGGCGCGCACCACACAGGCGCGAATCTCAGATGCGATCACGAATTTTTCCGGCTCGATGGCCTTCGTCTATATCCACGCCGTCTGGTTTGGCTTCTGGATACTACTTAACGTCGGCCTGATACACATCCCGAACATCAGCGAGTTTGATCCGTTCCCCTTCGGCCTGCTCACGCTGATCGTCTCGCTCGAAGCGATCTTTCTCTCGACCTTCGTGTTGATCTCGCAGAACAGGCTCGCGCAGGTCAACGAGCGCCGCGCAGAGTTAGACCTTCAGGTCAATCTGTTGGCCGAACAGAAGGCCACCAAGATTCTCGACATGCTAGATCAAATGGCGCGCGAGCTGGACGGCATGAGCCATCGCTTCAACCTCAAACCCGATCCGGAAGTTCAGGCGCTCAAGGTTTCGCCTGAGCCGCAGGAAGTCCTAGCCGTCATAGACGAGACTGTGAAGGACGAGGCCAAAATGATTGAGGAAAAGGTCGAGCGTGAAGTCGACAAGGCCGTCGATGATATTACAGATGAAGTCGAGGCCGTGCATAAAGAAGTGAAGCACACCAGCGGAAAGCTGGAAGAAGTGGCCGAAGATGTCTACGACATCAAAGAGGAGCTGAAGGCGCGAAGACAGACCGGAGAGCACTTGGCACTAAAATAATTTGACGGGAGATGCAGTAGAAGCTTGAACGCCGCGAGAACCGACACAGAGTTCTCGCGGCGTCTTTTTCTAAACTGTTAAAGAGGAGAATGAACAGAGGCAGTTTTATCTGCGCTTGGCTGCACGTGGCGCTGGTCTTGTTCGAGGGGAGGCGCTCGGTGTCGCGGGCATGGCGGAAGAGATGCCTGTGCCGATGGCCGCCGCATCGTCTGCCGGAGGAGGAGTGGCTTCGGCCAGCGCTTTACGCGCGCCGCTCAGATCAGAGGACGCGACGATGACCAGCAATGCTGTCAGGCCAAATGTCGCCAGCACATAAAGCAGCGCCGTCTGTTCCAGCCACAGCAGTACAATGACGAGCGCAGAGACTCCCGCCACCCAGAGAAATGTTACCAAGCGTCGGCTGCGCCGTCCCTGCCTCGTTGCTGCCCTGCGGCTCATATTTGATCCTCCAACTTTTGCGTTCGTAAATTTAATCTATCATAACACGAAGGCTCTGCCGGCTATCCTTTACGGCCTTCGTCCGGCACAGTCTCTATAATAAAGAAGAGGTTGGCAAACCCTTTGCCAACCTCTTCCACTAAAACCCGCTCGGCCCTCAATAAATCACGCGATAGGCGACAGAGCTGATGCCGCCCGTGACTGTGCTGACGCCGCCTTGCATTACGGCCTGGGCCAACATCGGAAGAAGGATTTTGGGACTCCACACGCTGCCCTGCGGCACGTCTATGATGTCGTATGGCTCAAGCAGCACATCCGGCGCTTTCATCTTCTTGATCGCACTGAAATTCACCTTGATCACCTTCTGCTCGGAGGTTCCGGGCTTTTGCCGGAAAATGCGTATATCCTCGGCATTGGCATCTTTTTTGATACCCCCGACCAGAGCGATAGCGCGGGTAATGGTCATGCCGTTCTGCAAGTATACCCCCTGCGGCGCGACCACGCTGCCCGTGATGTAGACGGGTTTCGCCTCCGTCACGATGACGATGTCGCCCGGACGAATCAGCGGATTGGAAGCGACCTTTCCACTCACCAGGTCTTCCATCTTGTAAATCTTCATGGGGGCCGTCACAGTCCCGTCCTGGCCCAGAGCTAATTCGACTTCATCGCCCGGCTCGGGACACATAGCCTCCTCCGTGTGCATGATCTGAATATCGCCGTTGGCCTGTTCGGTGATGCCGCCGGAGACGGTGATAAGCTCCTGTAATCGCACGCGGCGCTGCATCTGAACTCTCGACGGAACGCGCACAGCGCCGAAGATAAAGGCCGGAGGCCGACTGTTGCGGCCCGTGACGCGCACGCTCACCTGCGGATTCTTGAGAAACTTTTTGTAGGCCGTCTCAATGTCCGTGGCGACCTCTTTCTCGGTGCGGCAGCGTGCAGGGATAGGCGTCTCTATAAAGTGCAGCTCGCTGATGTTGCCCTGATCGTCAACGTCCACGTCACCGCTCAGATCGGGCTGCCCCCAGACCCTGATCTGTAGGGTATCGCCGGGGCCGAGCAAGTATCTTCTGATGCCCTGCGTGTCCATTGAAGAGACCTGCATGGGGCCGGAATCTCCGCCGCCCATTCTTGAGCCTCCCTGCGACTGGCCGCCGCCGATCTCCTGCGCCTGAAGCACGGAGGCGGCTCCAAAAATAACGCAAATGGCGATTAGGAATGACGCTCTGATTTTCATAATTGAGTCCTCGAAAATTTAGGCCGCCTGAGTGATGCGGCACAATCTTACAGAAGTAGAGCCCTTCAAGAGCAATAACCGAGATGATCTGAAGCGAGGAAAGGCTGCCTCGCTTTTCCAGTCTTCGGGCAGAATCGGCATCCTCAACCGGACGGTTTGCTCTCGGCGCTCTCCGGCTTGCGTTGCTTCCTTCTTCGGCTGCCATGTTTGGGGACTGTGCCGGGCACAGCGAATCCCGTGAAAAGCAGGTTACAATGATCGCACAAAAGGTTGTAGATGCCAACCATGCGCATGAGCAGCGGCGTCGGTTTATAGCCCCGACGGATACGCGAGCTGCGGCACTTTGGGCATCGCTGCGAGATCATTTCCGCTCCCTTTTCCGTCTATCCTTGGGCGCTCGGCCCAGGCTTGCGTCGACGTTTCTGTCCTGAATATCCAGGCGGGCGCGCAAAAATTCTATCTCGCGCGTGATGCGCTCTGCCGTCTCCGTGCGCATCTCGTCCCCGACCGTTTCGCGTGAAAGATAAAAGAGCGCATCGCGATAGCGATTGATCGCCCTCACGTGATGACCTTTAAAGGCTGCGCGCTCGGCCAGCTCTATCCAGTGTGCCACCTTGATCGAGCCGATGAACTCCTGCACGGCGATGGCGGAGGCACGCAGTTGCGGCTCTTCCGGATAAACCTTGAGCGCCGATTCTATCACCCCCAGTGCCCGCATAGCCGTTTCTATCCGCTGCGAGACGAGCACCTGGCGCTGTGCAGTATCGGTCAAGAGCCGCGAAGCCTCACGCGACCACCTCAGCAGGTGATGTTTATGTAGAGCGCGCGCCTTCTCCTGTCCGGAGCGCAGCGCGGCGCGTTTCTCCGTCGTCAGACTGGCCGTGCGCAGAGCTTCCTCCGTGCTTGCCAGATACTCTTTGCATAACTGGTATGCTTCAAAATGAGCTTCGGGCAGAGAGCCCGCCGTATCTGCTTCCGCAGACTTACGCTGAAGAGCGCGCCACGCGGACGAGTGCAGCTCTGCGACCGTCGCCGCTCCGCTTCCGCTATTGCTGCTGCTGACGCTACGCTTGCCCGCTTCCCTGACGGAGCGATCCCGGCGCTGATCCTGATCCAGTATGTAGCGCGTCCATGCCCTGCGCATGACGACTTCGCGCGCCGCGATGGCGACCATCATCACGACGCTCGCCGCCAGCCCCGCAGGAACCCACGCGGCATCCTCGCCAGTGCTGTGCAGCATTCCTAGCAGCACGAAAAAGAGCGCAGCGGCAGTTAGTCCCGCCGCCGCCATGTAGCCCATCGTCGAAGGCATACGCGAGCGCGCGGCGCGCTTTTGGCCCATGCTTCGGACGGACGACGACGAACGTGGCCGCTCAGCCCTGCTCCATGTTTGATCGGCTGAATTGCTGCGCAAGCGTTCTCCTTAAAGAGTGCGCAAGATGTGGCTCAAGCCATCTTTTTTGAATACGAAACATTATCGCTCGGGTCAATTGACGAGCAGCCAAAGGTCGAATCCCCTCCGGTGGCCGCTCTGACCCGGATGGCCGGAACTCAATACTCATTTTTTTTGGCCCATCTGTCAACATGTAACCGCCTCTGTGGGCCAGCGCCTGTTCTGACACAGAGGCGCTGGCGGCGCATCTCGGCCCTACCATTCACGCTCACAATCAACGTAAACTCTGTGCACATTTTATGCAATCGGCGCGAGCGTGAAAGCTCTCGCGTACGAGCGGGACTAAAACTTTTAAGGAGAACAAAGGATGTTGGAGAAGGTGTTGAGTGGCAAAGTCGCGCTGGTGACTGGGGCGACCTCCGGCATAGGGCACGCGACGGCTCTGCTGTTCGCGGAAGAGGGCGCACGCGTCGCGGCCGTCGGGCGCAATGAAGAAGCGCTTGCAGAACTCAGCGAAGAACTCGGTGAAAGAGAGAGTGAAGCTCTCATCATCCGCGCCGATGTGACTTTGGAAGAGGATGCCGCGCGTGCGGTTCAAGAGACTGTGGAGAGATTTGGCGGGCTCGACGTGCTGGTGAATGCCGCCGGTCATCTATCGAACGGCACGATTGAAACCACTACGACGACTGCGTGGGATGCGATGATGAATGTAAACTTACGCGCCGTCTTTGTGTTGATGCAGCAGGCCGTGCCGCATCTGGCGGAGCGCCGTGGCAACATCGTCAACGTGTCGAGCGTGACGGGCCTTCGCTCCTTTCCGGGCGTCTTAGCCTATTGCGTCTCTAAGGCAGGAGTCGATCAGTTGACGCGCTGCGCGGCGCTTGAGCTGGCCGCCAAAGGCGTACGCATCAATGCCGTCAACCCCGGCGTCGTCGTCACAGAGATACACAAACGCGGCGGCATGAGCGAGGGCGATTACGCAGCCTTTCTGGAACGCTCGAAGCAGACTCACCCGCTCGGGCGCGTCGGGGAGGCGCGCGAAGTAGCCGAGCTGATACTCTACTTGGCCTCTGACAGGGCTGCCTGGATTACGGGCGCAACCTATTCGATTGACGGTGGCCGCGCGCAGACCTGCGCACGTTAGAATGTGGCCGGATGCGACGAAGGGGGAAGCGCCCCTTTGACACGGCGGCGGAGTTAGCCGCCCACAGGGCATGCAAATAAAGCTAGAAGTTCGAGCGCGAATATAGCTATACTTGCGCCGGTTCTCACCAGCTCAATCGCGCGGTCTTGACCCGCCGGAGAACTCGATTGTCCTTTGGGCTAAAAGAGCGTGACAAATTTTTAAGGGCAGGTCAACCGGCAAGACTTCTGCAAGCCTTAATATTCTAAGACGGCACGGAACTTAGAAGCGTTGGCACTCGATCAAATATCTACCGGGCAAGCAGAGCGCAGGCTCTGGTAGTAGCGATTCTCTTTTCAGAGTGAAGACTGAAAACCACAGGCTCTTCGGAAGTGCGCGTCTACAGGCGGACAAGTTGAAATGGTAAAGCGAGCATGATGAATCAACCTTCGATGACGAATCAACCCGGCGCTTACGCTCCGACGCTTGTGGTCGTTCGTCCTTCCAAGAACAGGCGTGTGCTTAAATGGCTGCTCGGCATCGTCGCGCTGCTGTTTGCGCTGCTCGTCGGTCTGCTGGTGTTGGGATTGATCGCGGGTGAGTTGACGGAAAGAGGCGGCGCAGCCGGGCCCATCGCATTCCTCGTCGGCATAGTCTTCGCGATGCTGCCCGTCCCCATCTACATCATGCTCATCCTCTGGATTGATCGCTACGAATCCGAGCCGATCTGGATGCTCATGACGGCTTTTTTGTGGGGCTCGACCATTGCGGTGCTCGCCGCATACATTCTCAACACGATCAACCACATCATCGCGGCTTCAATGTGGGGGCACGATGCGGGCGAGCTTTTCAGCGCCGTCGTCTCCGCGCCTGTGGTCGAAGAGAGCGCCAAGGCGCTGATCCTCTTTATCTTCTTCTTCTGGAAAAAGGACGAGTTCGACGGCATCCTTGACGGCATCGTCTATGCGGGCATGGTCGGGCTGGGCTTTGCCATGACGGAGAACGTGCAGTACTACGGCAAGGCCGCGTTGCAGGGCGGCATAGAGGGCACTGTCATTCTGTTTATCATCAGAGGAGGCATGGCGGCATTTTCGCATCCGCTTTTTACCAGCATGACGGGCATAGGACTTGGCTGGGCCAGACAATCGAACAGCAAATTCGTCAAGCTGATTATGCCGCTGTTCGGCTTCGGTCTGGCGATGCTGTTGCACGCGACATGGAATTACTCTGCCTCGCGCGGGCCGCTCATCTTTTTCCTGACCTACGGCGCTGTGATGATTCCGATCTTCGTTTTTACGCTGATCTCGATTATCTTCGCCTGGCGCAGAGAGGGGCGCGTCGTGCGCGAGTATCTTTTGCCCGATCTTCAACGCGGTATCTTTTCGCAGGAGGAGTATAATCGTCTGTCGAGCGTACGCGGGCGTATGGGCGCTTCCTTTCGCGCTTTAACACGTGGAGGGTTCGGCGTCTGGCGCGCGCGCATGCAGTACAACCAGATGGCAAGCGAGCTGGCCTTTCACCGCAGCCGCGTCGCGCGCGGCTTTTCGTCTAATCAGCAGTCGGCGCAAGAGCGCGAGGCAGCTTACCTACAACTTTTGCAAGACCTGCGACGGCGTCTAGGGCCACACTGAAAAGAGGCGCTTCTGTAGTAGAGAAAGTCGCGCGCAATCGCTTGAATGTTTTATACTAAATCCGCCTTTGCCGAAATGATTGATCCGATCTGACCCGTGAAGATTCAACTTTTACCCAGCACCTTCGATGATCAGGGGCAGGCCAGCCCGGAACAGCGCCTGACCTGTTTTCTCATTGATGATCGCGTGACCGTAGACGCCGGTAGTATCGCGATTGCTTTAACGGACGCGCAGCGCGACACCGTTCGCGACATCATCGTCACACACCCGCACATGGATCACATCGCGAGTTTGCCGATCTTCATAGACGACCTCTTCGGCTTTCTCAAAGAACCGATTCGCGTCCACGCCACCAGTGAGGTCATCGAAACGCTCGAACGCGACATCTTTAACTGGGTCGTTTACCCGCGCTTTTCAGAGCTGAGCAACGAGCACGGGCCGGTGATGAAATACGTCCCCTTTCGCGTGGGCGAAGAGTTCAAGGTCGCGCACCTGACGGTGACAGCAGTGCCCGTCAATCACATCGTCCCGACCGTCGGCCTCGTCGTCTCAGATGGCAAGAGAACAGTTGCGTTTAGCTCGGACACTTACGAGACGGAAGAGTTCTGGGAAGTGGTCAATCGCACACGGCGACTGGATGCGCTCCTGATCGAAGCCTCTTTTCCCAACGAGATGGATAAGCTGGCAGAGGTCTCAAGACATTTCACTCCCGTCCTGCTCCAAAAAGAGTTGCGCAAGCTCAACCACAACGGCCTTGATATTCTGGCCGTCCACCTCAAGCCAGCCTATCGTGAAAGGGTCGTGACGGAGCTTGCTGCTCTGAAGATTTCCAAACTACGCGTCATGGAGCCCGGGCGCGTCTACGAATGGTAAATAGGAAAAGGCCGCTTGGCATCTATGAAAGCGGCCCTCTACCTAAATCTGCTCAACCCTTATCCACGACTTAGGCAAGCATCAAATCAATTTCGGGAAGCATCCAGGCAACGACGACTCCTGCGTTGTGAGCGGCAGAGGTATTTTGAGCGTAGGTGCGCGGGCCAACCTCGTCGCCAAAGTGGCCGACGCGATCCGTGATGCCCGATACGAAGATGAACGGAGCTTCCGATTGTACGCGAATGAGACCGTGTGTAGTCTCAAGCGATCTGGCCGTCGAGATGTTGTGCTTGTCAGTAAACGCTTTCAATGTCTCGTCGTCCTTCTGAGCATATTCCGTATAGTCCGTGACGTTAACAGTCCCCAGGCCGACATGATCGTATCTTGCGATCAACCTTCCATTGGCGGTAGGGTTGAGCGGCGGAGTCATAAAGCAATCCAACACGGACGGTTTCGGCGAGGTCTCAATGATCGTTATTGCGTTGAAAGTATCCTGATCTATCTTTGAATCTATGACTTGATCGAACGGGCCGTCCTTCCAGTTGCTAATAGGATTCTCGCCGTTGGGATGACCATTGTGCATAAAAATCTTGCTGCCCACGACGACGCTCCCATTTTCGCTATACGGGCCAGGGTATCCGGCAGTGCCGACGGCGACGACGAAATCAACCGCCGTACCGGCAAAGACCCTTGGAAGCCTTTGCGCTTTTAGTTCCGAGCTTGATTGTAAGTTCGGCTTGGTCGGCACATCCGCGTAGTCCTCCAAAAGATCAGAGATACACCATATTTCCGCCGTGATGTTCTTCAAGTTGAAGATGGCGCGCGGAACAGGCTTAGGATTATCCGGCGGCAGATTGTTCTGATCGGGTCTCTTGCGGGGATGATGCAAGGGGTCCGGCCATCCAAGCTCCTTCTTCGGGCGGGCATTATCGTTTAGTAGAACATTGACGACAGGATCGCATTCCCACCATTTGTTCACGACAACGACCACTCGCTTCTGTGTCATGCGCTCCTTCCTTTCGATAAACGATCAGGCTTTAAAATCACATCTGAGCAATCCAAATCTCACTCGGTGCAGAACCCTGAGCTTGGTTCATCCTTGATGCCTGCGAGCAATCCTTCCATGTGAGAGCGCGCTTTCCACGCGCCGGTTCGATTGGCAGTTTCAATGCCTTCGGTCCACACGCGCCGCGCTTCGGCCCGTTCTCCAAGGCTTGCGAGCGCAGAGCCGAGCATCTGATAGGCGGCCGTGTAGTCAGGATTTATTCTTAAGACGTTGCGCAGGGCTTCGACGGCTTCGCTCCACTGCTCAAGCTTGAAGTACTCGCTGCCGAGCCCGTACCAGATCATCGCATCGTCGGGCTGAGCGCCAGCCATCTGCTTGAAAACATCTATTCTTGATTGCGCCATCTTTTTCCTTAAGCCTTCGGAGCGGCTTTAACGCAGCGCCTCGAACTCTTTCTCCATGTGCTCGCCTGCGAAGCCTTCCAGGGTGATGCGACCGCTCGGCAAGACCTCTGCGACGCGAAAGATTCTTTCGGACGAGTCACGCCCGGGCATCAACTCTGCGCGAAAGACAACGTGCATTCCTGGACGCGCCCAACGATCAGGGACTTTCGCCCGACTCGCGCGTGACTTCTCTGCGGTACGTCCCTCTTTTTTTCTGAACAGAAAAGCTCCGGCGGCTCCTAAGCCTCCGAGGCCAAAGGCGGCAGTTGCCAGCAGCAGACGTTTGGTACGTTTGTTCATCTACCTAATGATAGCAGACAAAAGAGGGGGGCGCGCGTCCACGCCATAACAGCCGCTGACAGACGCGCGCCCCCTCCAAGGTTTCAGGCCAGTTAAAAGAGCGCTGGTAAAGATTACCCTCAACCTAGCACAGCGGGTCTAGCTTGTCGCTGATGGTGGGCAATCCTTCGTTCAGAGATTTGTCGGCATTGATCTGCGTGTAATGTGCCCACTCTTCGGGTACTTTATCTTCAGCGAAAATTGCTTCGACGGGACATTCCGGCACGCACGCGTCACAATCTATGCAGGTCTCCGGGTTAATCACAAGCATCGTAGGATCGAGGTGAAAAGCCTCCACCGGACAGACCAGCGCGCAATCCGTATAACGGCAATTCACACAGGGCTCTACAACTACATAAGTCATCTAAATTTGACCTCCTCGGGCGGTATCTTTTGCGGTAGAGCGGGAACAAGGGTAGACGAAGGCCGAAGAGCGTTTCTCTTCCGGACGCGGTCGCGCCCCTTCGCCCACAACCAATCTTTTAATAACGCGCCTATATTAAGCATGAATCCGCAAGATTTGAAAGGCAAAAATTTGCCTCAAGCCATTTTTTCGAGCGTGCCGCGCCCCACGCCCAAAGTCACGGACGGACAAACACGGACGGCGATTTAAAGAGAGGCTAAATTCCGTAGACCTTCGCGGCGGCGGACACCTAATCTCTGCGCCAGGTGGGAGCGGGCGCGCCGCTTGAAAAATCATAGAATGCCAAATCTTTTTTAGCCAGCAGCTTGGTTAAAAGGATGATCTGGCCCGTATGCATCGCGAAATGCTCTACGACGTGAAAGATCGCCTGGATGATCGTCACATCGTGTCCTTGAATTGAGCGTCGCTCCTGAAGGCGCGCAGGGTCTACGCGCTGAAGCACTGCGTCCACCTCCGCCAGAGTGTCGCGAAGCGTCGCCAGCAGTTCGGCTCGCCCTATTCCGGCGCGACGGTCGAACTCCTGTTGCCGCGCGCGCGTGTCCGGCGCGCCGCCCACGCCGCTGACGATCCATTGCCGCGCATTGCCGGACAGATGCAGGATCAGGTTGCCGATGCTGTTAGATTCCTCTGCGCCGCGCCACCACACATCCTCTTCCGATAGCTGTTCCAGACAACGCTCGATCTTCGGCAGGTACTCTTCGCTTAAAAACGTGCGCGCGCTCGCGATAAAGGCTTCCGCAGTCGCCGCCGGGTTTGCCTCTTCGAGAGACGATTGCTGTCCTGACGGCGCGGGTGATTGCGTCTGCTGTGGCCTGCTCTCTTTATTCATCTGTGGTCTCGCCGACGCGCCTTTTATGTTTAGCTTTGCGCATAGAAGGATGCACGCGCTCCTCCGGCTTGGCCTGCCCGAGCGGGTGGCCTGGCGGCGCGACAGGTTTGCGTATCACATCAAACACGGGCCGCGCGTTCTGTTTCTGAGCTTTCTTGCCGCCACTCTTTTTCACAGCCGTAACTGCCGAATGTTTACTGTACAAAACGCCCAGATGCTAAGCTCGCGGGCACACGCGTGTCAACAAACGGGCGCGGCGCGCCCTTGAAGAATCGAATAATCTCTGGATTGTGATGAAGTTAGTGTCTCTTTAACCAATGCTTGGCAGACACTAAACCAATAACTGGCATCACCGAAGCTCAAAATTATTAGGGAAATCTGATATACTATGCAGCGGCCATTCAGTTAGTTAATTATGGGCGTTGCGATCCCACATCACAACGGTCATCTCCTCTTCCCAAATGTTGTATCGCTCAAAGGAGCCCCACCATGTCCTCATCAAAGCACTCTCAAGATGCATTTCAAAACCGAATTCTAGCCACTCTGTCCAAGAGAGAATATGAACGGCTTCTCCCACACTTGAAATCGGTCTCCCTCTTTCAAGGTAAGATTCTATATGGGGTGGGGGACACTGTTGAGTATGCTTACTTTCCAACGGGCGGGATGATCTCTTTGCTCTCGATCACGGAGACCGGCAAAACTATTGAAGTAAGTATGGTAGGCAGCGAAGGTATGGTGGGCATTCCTATCATTTTGGAACTTAATATTACGCCCTATGAAATAATGGTCCAACTCCCGTGTAATGCCATTCGCATCCGAGCAGAGGCGGTTAAAACAGAATTCCATCAGGGTGGAAATCTACAGAAACAGCTACTCCTCTATATGCACACGCTGCTCACACAGGTCTCACAATCAGCGGCCTGCAACGGCTTCCACACAGTAGAAGAAAGACTCTGCCGCTGGCTTCTGGTCGGCCGCGACTGTGTGCAATCAGATACGTTGCACCTCACACAGGAATTTCTTTCCCACATGTTAGGCGTCCCACGCACCAGCGTGACGATGATTGCCGGTAACCTTCAAAGGGCCGGTCTCATTCGTTATAGCCGGGGCAAGATTCGAATCATAGACCGGGAAAGCCTGGAGTCCGCATCCTGCGAGTGTTATAGGATGGTCAAAAAAGGAATCGCCCACTATCTCGCCGCTTAAATTTCAGATTAATTTTTTTTGCTTATGTCGAGTTTTCGACAGACGAACTTCGGTAGCTACAATATCCTTGTGGCGGATTAAGACATTTTCTCCGGACCACTCGGACCTCTCATTGTCATCGATTGTGGTTGAGAGTTTTTGATTAATCTCGTTTGATTTCGATCATTGCCCGGCCCTAACAGGCAGGCAGTTTCGTAAAATCATCTCAGACAAATAGCATGTGGTGCCTCCTCGCCATGTCACATTGTTTCTCAAAGCGATATTGCCTCTTTACCACCACGCAGTGTGTCAAGGAGCGGGGGATTTTATCCTTCGCGCCATATGCTCGAATTAGACAGAAGAAAGCCCTGCCATTACCTGCAAGTAATGGCAGGGCTTTTTAACAAGACAGTCTCCGCCGCATTTCTGCGTAGAAGATGCATTGCCTAATCACCATTCATCTTAGCGCAAAGTGTGGCGCAGGCTCAACCCAAAGGAGCCAGCCTGCGCAATGTATACGCGTTCCATCTCTTCTTCTGGCTTACCTGGCGGTATGCCGAAGACTCCATTCAGCGTCATAGTGTGCGCGCAGGCTCTCTTCAACTCTAGAAGAAAAAATAGGAGGAATATACCATGAAGAGAGTTCTGGTTTTACTTGTCTTGATTACCTTAGCTGGCTTGGCTGCTTCGCCTCTGTTCGTCGGCGGACAGGCCCATGCTCAAAAAGCTAAAGATAAATTCCATAGAACGCAAGGAGCGATCACCAATCAGTATGTTGTTGTCCTCAAAGATGAGGTTTCCAAGAAGGACATCGCCGCAATAGCTTCCGAACTAGCACGCAATCACGGTGGCGCTACCAGGCACATCTACAAACATGCCCTCAAGGGATTCTCGATTCAGTTGCCTGAAGCGGCAGCCATCGCACTGAGCAACGACCCGCGCGTTGAATATGTGGCGGAAGATGGCCAAGCCAGTATCTCGACCACGCAGATCAACCCTCCTTCATGGGGACTCGACCGCATAGACCAAAGAGACCTCCCGCTCAACAGCGCTTATACTTACACCCCGACCGGCGCTGGCATTCACGCCTACGTGCTCGACACGGGCATCCTTCCGACCCATGTGGACTTTGGCGGACGCGCTTCTATCGCCGCAGACTTTGTTGGCGACGGGCAGGGCGGCTACGATTGCAACGGGCATGGCACACACGTCGCGGGAACTCTCGGCGGCACTTCTTACGGCGTCGCGAAGGGCGTCACCATCCATGCCGTGCGCGTTCTCGATTGCGCCGGTAATGGCGCGTTCTCGACCATCATCGCGGGCGTTGATTGGGTCACTTACAACCACGCTTCGCCTGCGGTCGCTAACATGAGCCTGCGTGGGCCTGCTTATGCTCCGCTCGATACTGCGGTCCAAAACTCTATTGCGAGCGGCGTGACATACGCCGTGGCAGCCGGAAACGATAGCAGCAACGCCTTAAACTACTCTCCGGCACGCGTGGGCGCGGCATTAACCGTCGCAGCATCGGATATTTCAGACGCGATGGCCTGGTTTTCCAATGGCGGCACAATCGTGGACCTCTTCGCGCCGGGCGACGGCATCACCTCGGCTTGGATTGGCTCTAACACGGCGACAAACACTATCTCAGGGACATCCATGGCAAGCCCGCATGTGGCGGGCGTCGCGGCGCTTTATCTACAGAGCAATCCGGGCGCAACTCCCGCTACGGTTCACGCCGCGATTGTTAATAATGCCAGCGTCAACAGGATAAGCGGCATTTTCATCGCGGGGACGCCGAACAGGTTACTGCACTCGTCCTTCAATAATACGCCGACTCCTTCTGCCGGTCAGCCAGTGCCGAGGGACTACGACGGGGATGGTCGTGGCGACCTGAGTATCAAGATGGACGATGGCAGATGGCGTATAGACTATGCGTCCAACGGCTTTGGCTCCTGGGATGCAACTTATTCGGGATATGGCGGTGCGGATTCTCATCCCGTGCCCAGAGATTATGACGGAGACGGAAGGGCTGATCTCAGTGTCAAGACGGATGGTGGGGTATGGAGTATTGACTATTCGAGCACCGGTTTCGGTGCCTTCGATATCAGCTACTACGGTTACGGCGGAGCAGATGTCAGACCCGCGCCGGCCGATTATGACGGGGATGGCAGGGCAGACCTCAGTGGTCATTTCACCAGTACCGGGCATTGGCGAATTGACTACTCCTCGAATGGCTACGGCTACTGGGATCAAACACTCTACGCGTTTGGCTACTCGGAAAACCGTGAAACTCCTGCCGACTACGATGGCGATGGAAGGGAGGATGTCAGTGTCCACTCTACTACTCTGGGAAGATGGGCGATTGATTATGCCTGGAATGGTTTTGGCACTTGGAATGTTTCGTATGCCGGATTCGGTTACGCGGAAAATCGCGAAGTTCCAGCCGACTATGATGGTGACGGGCGAGCAGACATCAGCGTTCGGTCTGACACCTATCAAAACTGGGTCATTGATTATGCCTGGAATGGCCTGGGAAGCTGGGATATTGGCTATAATGGGTACGGCGGCGCGGACAGTATTCCGGTGACAGCGGACTATGACGGTGACGGTAGGTCCGATCTGAGCATCAAGACGAGTGACGGCAGATGGCTCATAGATTATGCATCCAACGGCTTTGGTGCCTTCGACCAAACGATTACTCTTCAGTAAGAGTTAAAGCCAATTGGGAGGGGACGTGACCATCAATCGCAACCCCTCCCGTTCTCTACAAGCTCCTAACTACTTTCTAAGAGCCAAAGTCGCGCTGCCAGTTCATGCTTAAAGGGTCAGTTAGCGCGCCCTACGGAAGAGGGCGGGCGGGGCAGCGCGTGTGTTGTGTGAGAAAAAATTAGAGGGCGACTCCGACCGAGTCGCCCTCGTCTTTAAATATCCGTCGCTTGATTTGCTTCGCGCGTCTACCTAAAAGGTGCAGCCTGTGCGCTCCAACTGTTGGTTGGCGATTTAGGCTTCGCTGGCTCGCGGCGTCTCCGGGAAGAGCGTCTTTAGTGCCTGGCTGGTCTCGGCGCGGCGCTTCTGTTGAAATTCATTTACCCAGTTGGTGACGTTGGCGACCATATCGCGCGCCGTCTCCTGCGCAGTGACGCGCGTGGGTTTGCCTCTCTCGGCGCTCTTTTCCTGTCGGTTACGCTCCTCGCGTTTGATGATCTTGATCGGGGTCTTCTTGTTCATGATTGCCTGTTTTCCTGTTCTTACGATTGCCTGATTGCTTTTCCTTTAACGAATTTCCCGCGCCGTCAGTTCCCTCTTTTGTTCGCGATTTGTGCATTACCCTCGGCGCTGCCGAACTGACTTGCAATCTAAGGGCCACAAGTCAGAGACGTTCAACTCCATTTCCGTTTGCGTAAAGGGAGATTCTAAGTATAGGACGCAGAGAGGCGCGCGGCGGCCGGGAAAAGTTTTATTGCGGAATAATCAAGGTAACACCGTAACACGGCGTGGGCCAAAAGGCCCGCTCCCTGCGGCTTTCCACATAACTCTTTAACGAAGAGGGGCATCGTCAAGATAAAAACGTAAATGTTTTGTCACAAGCTTTGCCGGTCAATCATCAATCCGTCGGTCAAGCGTCAAGCAATCTGACCTCATAGCATACATTGCAACTTCGCCTCGTATTATTTCAGGCAAGACCGAGTGAGAGCGCTACCGAACGACCGATGAAATCATTCGAGTTGAAATTGATAAAAGAAACGTCCCTGGGCCAATTGGCCCAACGCGGAAAAGTTTTCCCCGCAGCATTCCGAATCCTTTGAGCGCCTGTCGCGTTGACTCCTCTTCGCGCCTTAAAGAGTCTCGACATCATCGCTCCCGCAGCTTTGCAGAATGCCAAAGCCGACTGCGCCCGCGCGCGCTTTGCCAAGCAGCGGAAGCGGCAGAAGCCATCCTCTCGCGACACATCAAGACCCTTAATCGCCGCTAAGCTTTTTAGTATGAACAAAATTCGTTCTCGCGCGCTCATTAGTTCGAGCTTTGCCCGGCGGCTGGCATGTGCATTGCCATTCCGTCTATCGCGATGCGAATGATTGAAGCCATCACGATTTACCTGGCGGCGGGCGCGCCCTTCGGCGTCAGCTATTATCTACAGCGCAAACCGCGCAAACGGAGCGCGTCCTCGTTTCTAAAGGCGACCGCCGCAGCGCTGCTCTGGCCGCTGTCTGCGGCGACCATTTTTCTGGCCCGCCGCAGACGCCTGACGATTTCTGCCATGAGCGACGACGATCCTGCTCATGGCAGCGAGCCGGATGCCCAGAGGATCGAGCAGGCCCGACGACGATTGATCGGCGCGCTCTACAAAGTTGAAGAGCTGGCGCGAGCCGCTTCCGCGAAAGAGGGCAAAAGAATCGAGCTTGTCGCATACACGGTTCGTGAAAGCATCGAGAAATATACCGGACTGATGCTTAACTCTTTCTCGGCCTCGACTGACGCAGCGCCGGCGGAGCGCGAGATGGAGCTATGCCGCATCAGCGGGCGCAAGGGTGCTGATCTATTGCTCGCAGGGCGCTGCATTCACAGGCGCAACGTCGCAAGGCTTTTGGCCCACCGCGAGCGCGCCCGCACAAATCTGCTACACGCGCTCGCAGAGGTGCGTGAGCTGAGCCCGTCGGATGATGCTGTTACTGCTCAGAGGAATCTTTCCGCCGCGCGTCATGCAAGCGTCGCTATCCTGAGATTCTACGCACACGCCATCAACCTTCTGTCCCTTTTAGAAGATGAACGGGCTGCGCGCGTGACGGCTCGACTGCTCGACGCCGAATGCGCGCGGCTGCGGCGGCTGGAAAACTCTGCTGACAGGAACAGCGCGCCGGAGGAAGCCATGACGGCGCGCGCCGCAGGAGAAGAAGAAGAATGCAAACCACACATACCCCCATTGGCCTTCATTGGCCCATCGCGGACGGGGACGCTGCCGCAAGGCTAAGCTGGCTCGTCAACGCAAACGCGGTCGCCGAGGCGGATTTGTCACGCGCCGATCTTGAAGAGAAGCTCATGATGATGCGTCGCCCCGTCTCAATTGAGAAGGCGTATGCGCTCTTCGGCCTGCTGCTCGGCGCGCTCCCTTCGGCGGCGATCTTTCTAAAACTGTTCGGCAGCCATAGCTCCGTCTTGCAGACTCTGGTCTCAGGTTGGACATTGCTTTTCCTGTTGTCGAGTATCGCCTGTGGCCTGGCGGGAAGATTCATCGGCTCGAAGTTGAGCCAGACGGTGGAAGTCTTGGAGCGCTCTTCCTGGTCAATACAGCTTTTTACCGCGCCCTTTCTGGGAACGGTCTGGGGAGCGACCACAGGGGCATTGGGCGGCCTTATCCTGTTCTACTTCGGCGCTATCTTCGGAGCGATCTTCGCAGCTCCGGTCGGGCTGCTCGCCTTCATGCTCTTTATGCCGCTTCACCGCTTGCTCTCCCACGGTGGTATGATTGAAGCGCAGCACCTCTGGCCGCTCGCGTGCGGTGTGACCTTGACCATGACCGCGCTGATTCTAGGTCTGTGAAAACAGTTTTCAGTTTTTAGCTTTCAGTTTTCAGCAAGAAGCGGTTGAGCTTTTACTGAAAACTGAAAACTAAAAACTGAAAACTGACTACTGCTTATGCTTCTAGCCCTGCTTCTGCTTTCGCTTTTCCTGCTCGTGATGCTGGGCTTTTATGTCTTCGTGGCTGCGCCGCGCAGCCGCACGCACCAGACATTCGTGGCCTTTGTCGCCTGTCTGGCGATGTGGACGGTCAAGGACATCGTGCTGTGGGGCTTTTACGCGCGCGAGGGTTCGGCAGCATGGTGGGCCAGCGTCAGCTTTATCATCGCGCTCCTGTTGCAGTATTCACTGGTCGTCTTCGCGTGGGTCTTTCCTGAGAACAAACCCTTGCCGCTCAGCCGTGCCGCCGTGCTCTTTGCGCCGGGCGCTGTGTTGATTCCCGCGTCTGTGATGGGCTGGATGTGGAAAGAGGTCGGGTTCGTCAATGGGAGTTTCAGGATAGAGCTGACGCCGCTCGCTTACGCCTTCGGCCTCTATGCCTACGGCGTGTTCGCTTACGGGTTCGGGTTGCTGTACGCGAAATACCGTCGCTATCGCGGGCAGTTGTGGGGAAAGCAACTGGGCGCAATCCTCTGGGCGCTCGTTATCACTGTAACGCTCAACACGCTGGCGAACAATCTGCTGCCGCTGGCGGGCTTTTACAACCTGCTGCCTTTGGGTTCTGTCTTCGTGCTCTTCGGCGTAATCATCTACGCTTATGCGATCACCAACTTTCAGCTCTTTTCGCTGCAATCGGCGCTCGACCAGTTTCGTCTTTTCCCCATCGCCTACAAAGTCGCGCTCTCGATTGCGGCGGTCGCCGTGCTCAGTTTTCTTTTTCTACAAGTGCCGGTCGTCTGGTGGAGCTTTGCCGATGGGCCAAGCGTCGAAGCATGGCGACGCTCTCTGGTCTTTAGCGTGATTACGGCGCTTGTCCCGAACCTGATCTTGGTCGCGCTGATTATCCGCACCATCTCGCGCCCCGTGCGTCGCCTGACTGAGGCCGCCGTAGAGGTCGCGGGCGGCGCTTACGGCACGCAGGTTTCTTTGAGCAGCAATGACGAGATGGGCCTGCTCACGGCCTCTTTTAACGAGATGAGTCGCAAGATGGCCGCCGACATAGAGCGCCTGCGCGAGCTTAATGTCCAATTGATTCGCACCGAAAAGCTGGCCGCCGCCGGGACGCTCGCCGCAGGCGTCGCGCACGAAGTTAATAATCCGCTGGCTTCGATCTCCTCCCTGATTCAAATCATTCAGGCGCGCGAAGGTGTGGACGCCGAGACGCGAGAGATGCTGCGCCTGATCTCGACGCAGATTGACCGTATTACGCAGGTCTTACGCGATATGATGGAGTTCGCCAGGACGCGACCGCCGGAGCGCGCACCGCTGGACATCAACCAGATCGTCGAAGCAAGCATTCGTCTGGCCAGTTTTGACAAGGCTTTTCAGCGTCTTCAATTGAGCGTCAAAGAGGACATGGATGCGCCGCAGGTCTATGCCGACGCGGATCAGTTTCAACAGGTTTTTCTCAATCTGCTTTTGAACGCGCGCGACGCGATGCCAGAGGGCGGCGAGCTTCGCGTGCGGACTCTTTACGATGCCCTTTCGAACGAGGTTAGTATCGAGATCAGCGACAGCGGCACAGGCATCGCTCCGGAGCATCGCGCGCATGTCTTTGATCCGTTCTATACGACGAAGCCCGCCGGGACTGGGACGGGCTTAGGTTTGGCGGTCTGCTACGGCATCGTCACGGCGCACGGCGGCCACATAGAGATCGGCCCGCACAACGGACAGGGCACGACCGTGCGCGTGATGCTGCCCGTGAGCGCAAGCGTTAAATCTTATGCCGACGATTCATCTTGAAACTTTGATCCGCGCGCCTATAGAGTTGTGCTTTGATCTTGCGCGCAGTGTTGATGTGCATATGGCCTCGACCAATCACACGGGCGAGCGCGCCGTCAGTGGCGTGACTTCCGGGATGATGAATCTGAACGACGAAGTCACCTGGGAGGCGAAACACTTCTATGTGCGTCAACGCCTTACTTCGCGAATCACTGCGATGGAGCGGCCGCGTATGTTCGTTGACGAGATGCAGCGCGGCGCATTCAAACGCTGGCATCACCTGCACACTTTCGAGCCGCGCAATGGAGGAACGCTGATGCTGGACGAGGTCGATTACGAATCGCCTCTTGGGATTCTCGGTCTAATCGCCGACCGACTCTTTCTGGAAAAGTATATGACGCGACTGCTCGTGGTGCGCAACGCTCATATCAAGCGCGTGGCGGAGACTCAATGCTAAAACTGCCGACGATTGAGGGCATCATACGCAGGCGTTTGCTTGTCAACTTTCACGTTGACGCGGAAGTTGTAAAGCGCCAGTTGCCCGCGCGTTTCCGGCCAAAGCTGCAAGAGGGGCGCGCCGTGGCGGGCATCTGCCTAATCCGTCTTGAACATATTCGCCCGAAGGGCTTGCCTGAGATGATCGGGATGAGCAGCGAAAACGGCGCGCACCGCATCGCCGTCGAATGGGACGAAGACGGCCAGACTCTCGAAGGCGTCTTTATCCCGCGACGTGATACGAACTCTACATTTAATCATCTCTTCGGCGGTCGTCTCTTTCCCGGCGTGCAGCACGCGGCTTCTTTCGAGGTCGAAGAGTCCGGCACAGAGATCAGCCTCTCCATGAAAGCCAGAGACAACTCCGTGCGGGTCGAAGTCGAAGGCAGGGTTGCTCAAAATCTTCCCTCCGATTCTATTTTTAAATCTCTCGCGGACGCCTCCCGTTTTTTTGAAAAGGGCTCGCGCGGTCTCTCCGTGACGGCTGACCCGCAGCGTTTGGACAGTATTGCGCTGCGAACAGACCAGTGGCGCGTCGAGCCGATTGATTTAAAGCGAGTCTATTCGAGCTACTTTGCCGACGAGTCGAGGTTTCCTGCGGGCAGCGCCGTGTTCGATCATGCGCTGTTGATGAGGAACATCGCGCACGAGTGGCTGAATGCTTCCGACATGTATCTCTGAACTGGAAAGATATGAAAACATCACCGTTCATCCTGATCGCCGAAGACGAAGATTTAATGCGCGCCATTCTTGTGCGGCTGCTCGAAGAGGCCGGCTATCGTGTGGGGGCATCTGCGAGCGCCGAAGAGGCTCTGGAGCTTTTCGCGACCGAAGACGTGGCCGTCACTCTCACGGACATACGCATGAAGGGCATGGACGGCCTGACCTTGCTCGACCGCATCAAGGACATAGACCCTGAGGCGATGGTGATTGTGATGACCGCCTATTCGTCCGTCGACTCGGCGGTCGCGGCGCTGCGCAAAGGCGCTTACGATTACATCACGAAGCCTTTCGTCAACGAAGACCTGCTGCAATCCGTGAAGAATGCTCTGCGTCAGCGAGAGTTGTTTAGAGAAAACCGCGCGCTTCGCCGCGAGCTTGATCGTCGCTATAGTTTTTCGGAGATCATAGGCAACTCGCCTGCGCTGCAAGCCGTTTTCCGGCTCGTCGAAAAAGTTGCGGGGACGAACACCAACATCCTGATTCAGGGTGAGTCCGGCACGGGCAAGGAGTTGATCGCGCGCGCCATTCATCACAACAGCCCGCGCGGAGAGCGCCCCTTCGTCGCCGTCAACTGCGGCGCGATTCCTGAGACGCTGCTTGAATCGGAACTGTTCGGCCACACGAAGGGAGCGTTTACGGGTGCGGTGACGAACAAGGCTGGACTTTTCCGTTCGGCTGAGGGCGGCACGGTCTTTCTGGACGAGGTCGGCGAGATCACGCCCGCGATGCAGGTCAGGCTGCTGCGCGCGCTGCAAGAGCACGAGGTCACACCGCTCGGCTCAAGCGTCGCCGTCAACTTCGACGCCCGCATCATCTGCGCGACCAATCGCGATCTGGAAAAGGATGTGTCGGACGGTCGCTTTCGCGAAGACCTCTTTTATCGCCTCAACGTGATAGAGATTCACCTGCCGCCTCTGCGCGAAAGGCGCGAGGACATTCCGCTGCTGGTTCGCAACTTTATCACGCGCACCGCACGCGAACAGGAGCGCGACGAAAAGGCCATTGAGCCCGCAGCCCTCTCCGCGCTGATAAATTATTCATGGCCCGGCAACGTGCGCGAGCTACAGAACGCTATCGAGCGCGCTTTCACCTTGAGCGGCGATGCGATTGATCCGGACAGCTTGCCGCCGCGCGTGCGCGACGCCTCCGCAGGACAAACCACCATGCGCGACCCGGACGGCCTGCGTCCCACCCTGGAAGAGATCGAGCGTCGACACATCTTCGAGACCCTCGCCGCCGTCAATCAGGACAAGTCTAGAGCCGCCAACATCCTCGGCATAGACCTCTCGACCTTGTATCGCAAGCTCAAGCGCTACGATGCTGTTTGAATGAGGGATGTAGTCGGGAGTTATTAGCTCCGGCATAAAGCGACAACGTCTGGCACAACTTAGAACGCGACAATGGCGACAATTATTGTCAAACGACTACCAGAGGTTGAGAGACTTTAGCGCTCAAACTATCCATGACGGGTCGATCCTCAATCATCTCGATCATCCCGCTTTTTTGGATTACGAAATCCGCCATGAAAATCGCGTTGTCATAATAGACTATGGCCATGACCAAGAATTCAGCGTTCTCTTCGTCGTAGCCATTAAAGAAAGCCGGACGCAACACCTTTTGCAGTTCGGCCCGCTCTTCTTCGGTAAGGGTGGAAGGTATTTCCGCCAGCTCGTGGCTTTCGGCGACCAGGAAGGGGCCTTCCTCTCCGCGCACGAAGAAACAGAAGAAGCGCAGATAGCTCAATGCATTATCGGCGTTAAGCGCAATAGCCTTGCTGTTTATTTCATGAATGGGCGGAGATGTTCCGTTTAAACGGTGAAGACTATCCTCATGTTTGAGATAGTAGATGTTCACGGAGTTGTCATTCCAGGCGGGAGATTTAATTCGTATTATCCGTATAGCCTCGGGGTCATAGAACGAGAGGGCTGCAATATGAATTTCCGCCTCGTCATCGATGGGCTCTTGCGCATCAGCCGGAGCGATACGCTCTATCAACTCTACTCTGTCTGCCGCTTCAACCGGTGTCCAATTTAAATCGCTATCCCAGGATTTGGGAGGCGGCCAGGCAACGGCTTCTCCGTCAAGCGATAGCGCTTCCCTGACAAACGTAGAAGCCAGCTCCGCTGGCCGACGGCCAAGCAGATCCGTTTGCTCCCACAACGTCGCCGGGTCGCCGGCTTCCGCCGTCAGCCACTTAATCCAATCAAGTTGCCGGCTCACAGTGGCCCTGTGTAAGGGCGTCCATCCGAAGTAGTCCTTTTCTATCAATAGTGCCGGGCTCACCTCGACCAACTTGCCTAGCGTGTCCTTGTCCGCCCCGACTTCTAATGCCAGCATCAAGGCAGATGGTTTCCTTTTACCATGAGATATGGGGTCGATCTCCCTGGCGCTCAGCAGTTCGCGCACCAGTGCCCAGTTTTTCTCTTTGATGGCGACCAACAATGGCGTCAGCCCCTCGTTATTCAAGGCGTTTAAGTCGGCGCTCGTCACAGATGCGAGAGTATTCTCGATGAGTTCGCGCGGCGCATTTTTTGCGTTGAGCAAATGGAGCATGGTATTTCCCGCGTTATCTATGGGCCCACTTAATTTTTTGGGCGCACGCTCCTGTAACCCCTGAAAGGCTTCCCAGTCGCCCAATCTGGCGCTCACAGTAAGCGGCGTTTCGCCACTTTTCGAGATCGGCTGAGACGGATCAAGACGCGGATGGCGAAGAAGCAGTTTTTGCGCCTGTCGCAGGTTCGAAGCCATCGCGAGAGGTGTACTGCCGTTGCTATCAACTACATTCGGATCGATTCGAGAGTCGCTGAGTAGAGCATGAACCGTCGCCAAAATGGAATCAGGATCGTACGAGTCCTCTACGAGCGCCAAATGAATGGGCCGCATATTACGCGCTAAAGTATTTGCTTCTGCTATCGGTTTATTAGGATCACAAGCTTGCAACAATAGATGAACAACCTCCGGATGCTTATACAAAGCTGCCAGATGGAGCGCAGTTACTCCGGCGTCGGTTTCAGCATCAAGGTGCTGGCGAAACCGTGGCTCGTTGATCAGGTAATCAACTATCGCCGACTGCCCATGATTGGCGGCGAGATGAAGAGCGGTAAAGCCTCCGCTAGTAACCTTCGTTATATCGGAGAGCCGTGCAAAGTACGTAAACGCCTCCAGATGCCCGTTAGCAGCGGCGTAATGAAGGGGCATCCATTGATTCGCATTACACTCACTGGGCTCCATATCGTAAATATTAACCAACATCTGAGCCATCTCGGTCCGGCCATGCCGAGCACACAGGTGTAACATAGTGAAGTTGCCTGGCCCTTCTAAGCCCTCACCCTTCACGGCCTTGAATAGCTTTTTAAATATATCCATTCGGCCCATCTGGATCGGAGCAACGATTGGCGGCCACCCCCAGCTATCTTTTTGTGTCGGATTGACGCCCATTTTGAGAAGGTATTCCACCGTCTCGGCATGATCCCACGATGCACCATACAATGGCGTTCTCCCCCGCTGGTCGGCTAGTTCCAGGCAAGCCGGGTCGATTTGTCTAAAAACCTCAAGCAGGTCAACCATGCCATACGTGGCTGCGCGACAAACATGTGGACAGGTTTCCTTACCCATGTACTGGATTATCTTGGCCGGTGTTCTGCTTTGACGGAATACAAACAAGCAATAGTCGCGAAGTAACCTATCGTCATCAGATAAAAAATCGGACTCTTTCTGGCTAAAAGACCAGGCTCTCAAGTAGGCGGAAAGAATTTCCGTCGCGATGTCTATGGCGTTTTCGGTAATCGTAGTCACATCCGCCGATCTTCCATTGCCAGCCCATTCGCCCGCTTTGAGACGAAACAAAGCCTGCTTTTTTAGAAACTCCTGTTTATTCTCAAACCACTTCAGCGCATCCGGCCAATAACGAATGACAGCTTCATGAACCAGTCTCAACCCCTTAGCGGCTGGGACTAACAGACGGTGACGTTCGAAACTCTCTGCAAGTTTCTGTTCAGTGGAGTAATGCGGTCGTTGCATGGTTTGCAGTTGCAGGTGGTCAAAGTTCATACCACCAATGCCGACCAGAGGTTGCAGGAAAAAATCGATCGCACTCGGATCGACAACAGTTGTTCCCGTGCCCTCCTTCCATGCTTTTTTAGCCTCTTCTTCAATCAGGCTGTTAAAGTTGAGCTGATCTCTAACCTCGTCGAGTTGAATGAAAGAGGGATTGTTTGCAGCATTTTCGTCAAACGCCACCCCGCTCGTTTCTATCAAATCCGTATTTGTAGCCGGTTCTCTTTTATTTTGGATGTCGTCAAAGAGGTGCGATAGCTTGAGCGCAATAAGCGGCAGTATGGAATTCTCCGTACGCGGGCCGTCTATGAGCGACCTGGCATTCTCCTCGATTGTTTTTATGACTTCCCGGCTCAAAGGGTAGCCGGCTTTTTTGAACGGCTCTTCGATGATGCTGCGAATAAATTCCGAAGAATAACCGTCGATCTCTATGTCATCGGTTTCCGTGAACACGCTCGGGAGGCCGAGTTGTTCCAGGCTATCTTTGCGTGAGGTTTCGAGCGTATAGGCGATCCCGATGGCCTCGCTTCGTCCTGCCGCGTCAATAAACTGTATGATCGGATACCACTGTGCTTCCTGTTGTTTATCCGACAGGTAATCCACAATCTCTTCAAACTGGTCGACTCCGAAAATCAGCCTTGATGTTTTTCCGTTCGTCGCTTTAGGCAAAAGGCTGTGCAACAGTTCGACTGCCGATTGAGCTGCCCGGGGCCCCTGTTTGCACACATCAATTCGCCGACCGGGAGGAATCTTAAGATCGGGTTGCTGTTGCTCTACGAAATCGAAGATTGACCGGACAATTTCGACCGGAGTTCCATCCGCTTTTTGAAAATCCGTCGGCCGGAAGATAACCGTTCTCACGTCGCCGCGATAATCGGCTTCTTGGAAACGGGCCAGCAGGCCGGCGCGCAAAAAAGAGGACTTGCCAGCGCCACTGCGCCCAACTATGCGAACGACGTTGCGCTCCCGCGCAGAGTTGAATCTATTTTCCAGATCACGCGTTGCCCGCTCAATCTCCTTTTCACGACCGTAGAAATTGTCAGCATCGAATACGTCAAAGTAGTTGAGGAATTTATAGGGGTTAGTGTTTTGGACGTTTACTTTGATGATCTCGTGAGCGACGAACCTTTTGACATCTTCGATGACTTTCTCGCGATCTTGAAGCGCGTTTTGATCTATCCCTTTTTTGATTAAAGCGCAGACGAAATTCTTAACGGCTGCTGTTTGAAGGTTGTAATCATTCTGCTTCCAATCGTCGAATTCTGCATCGCTGATATTCTTCGCCTTCTCAGACCGTAAGCGATAGTTGCCCAGCCCGACTAAATGTCTGTTAGTGGGTTCAATCGGCCTGTCCGCGATGAGACAAAATCTGACGGGCGTCTTGGTCGAATATCCGTCTATGAATTCAAACACTGTCCCCGTCAGCGGATAGCCTCCTGATTCGATCAAGCGTCTCTGTTCTTCCAAGTCCGTGGGCCAGGGATGAATTAGCCTGTAGTTGTGCTCCGGTTCGGTCCAGGCTTCGATATTGTTGACAAGCCGGAGATCAAAATCATCTTCGAGGGGGTGGCCGATGCGTTCGGCCATCAGGCAGACGACTCCCAAACATTTTTCATCGCTCGGGCGTGGGAGAGACTTCTGCATGGATTTTGTTTGATCGAATCCCGTATCGCTCGTCTCTATGTCCCAGGAGTAAGGTTTTAATTCCGCTCCCGGGGCTAACCGATGGAGGATATTCTTGATTGCCCGCTCCACCTCAGAACGAAGCGACGCTACGTCCTGAGAGCAGGCGATAAAGATGGCATCGTGAGTTAACTTTCGAAACCCATCAGCCGTCGTTTCAATCTTTTCATTTGTCATAAACATCACCGGCGAGGTCTAAAATGAACCGTGGGTCGTCCGTCAATCGAGTGTTATGGGCACACTATATTCCGAGAGTAGTGAAGAATAGTCTGCTCGTTTGAAAGGCTGAGGTCGCCACGGCAGGGCACTATACAGCGCACATCTTACGGGTGTAAAGATTTTTGCAGGCGTATGGGAAATGAGCAATGTTTTTAAAGATGACGAAGTATTTTAAAAACATGTGCGGGGTCAAACTCGTCACTCATCTATTCTATGTTCCGGATTTTTTTCGCCTGACACCCGAGCTAACAGATGAGTCTCGAACCACTCGACGATTGCAATGGCCGCCGCTGATGCGCTTCTGGGTGAGCACACATAGGGCATTTCCGTCCACCAAACGGTGATGTTTAGTTCAACGCGGTCTTTAGATAAAGACGACGGATTGCGAGTTGGGAATCTCGAAACGGCGGCGGCAGCTTTTGCACGCCAGCATATCGTCGATGCGCACCATGTAGTCGCGCGATTTTTGGAAACGAGCGCGATCCTGTTCGTTCGCGCCGCGCGGCAAAGCGTCCTTCTTCGTGCGCGTCAGCCAGCGAACATCGTATTCGGCGCGCGCTCTGCAATGCGGGCAACTGAAGGTCGCGCGCTTCATCTCCTGTCGTTCGTTAAAGAAATCTTTTTCTTGCAGCATAAGCCTTAATAATCTTTCTTGAAGAATTTCGTTTTAAAGCGCGCGCAAAGGTTTCAAGCGCGCTCGGCTTTGAGATCGGCCTTCGCGGTCGCGCCACCTGTGCGACGCTCGCGGCGGCGGTGACGCAGCACGATCAGCAACCCTGCCAGACCATTCAAGAGCATCAGCGCGTTGGTCACGACGAAGACCCAGTTATGCACGAGCCAGCTATAAACCGTAAAGCCCGTCGAGGCCGCCATCTGCCCGATGAAAAGCCAGAGCGAAACGCCCTCGCTGGTTCCCTCGTGCCACTGCTTGTAAACCTGCTTGGCGATGGTCAGGACTAGAATAAACGAGCTGATCCAGCCGATTGCTTCCGTCACGCTTTTCGAGTTCCCCCTTGTTGCAAACGATGAAGGCCGCTTGAGGGATGAAGCTGGAGCTTTCATCCTTACGCCACATCACTTCATCCTTAGTTCATTCCTTTATTCTTTTACCAGTAATCGCGCGACGGTCGCCAGAAAGCTGGCCGGGTCAATCGGCTTCGGTTCATAAGCGGTCGCGCCCTGTGCGAGCGAGAAGGTCGCGTGGCCGCTGCCGAATCCTGTCGTCACAAGGATCGGAGTCTCATCGATGCCCTGTGTGTCGCGCACGCGGCGCACCAGATGCACGCCGTCCGCCGCAGGCATACTGATGTCCGTGATGATCAAATCCGCACGCTCTTTGACCGCCGCCTCGTAGCCCTGTATTCCGTCCTCTGCCGTGACGACGCTGTAGCCTTTGCGCTCAAGCGCCATACGCATCAACTCGCGCGCCACATCGTCATCTTCGATGACCAGGATTTTCTTCGCGTCACTCATGACATTAAACGCAGCACGCGATTGCCAGCGGCAGAAAAGAGTAGAACACACCGGACGGCTAAGACCATCCATTAGTTATCAAGCAGGGGAAGCGTCCGCAACCGTTTCCTTTTGCTCACACAGCTCTCTGAGCAGGCGAAAGCTGTAGTTGCCCGTCTCGTGGCCGTCGCTCCAACGAAAATTGAGCGCGTAACGACCGACAATCGAAATATCACCGATGAGCAACTCGTCCGAGACGGCGTCGGCTTTGAGCACGCGCACTCCTGTCCATTCGTTGACGCACTGCGCGCAGGGACAGGCGCGACGTAAAAACGGCGCATCGTAAAGACAGACGCGCCCGTCCGCCCAGGTGATACGAAGGGCCGAATCCCCCTCCTGCATGATCTCGCGCGGCTCTATGGCAGGCCCGCGTCGCTGCATCGTATCGCTCATCACACTTCGGTCAGGCGCGCTCTCCATAAATCCGACGCAATCTGCCGCCGCCACGTACACACTGGAATTTACGTGTACTGGCGAAACGCCGTTTCGACTTCCTCGGCCGTGATGCTCCAGTGCGAACGATTCCACACGGCCTCGCCGTTACGCAGGATGATCGTTTGCGGAGATTCGTGGCGCACGCCCGTGCGTTTGGCGACCTCCTGCGAAACGTCACGCGCACGCTGGACGATGACGAGCGAGACATCGTTTGGCACTTGCAACATCTCATTGTAGGCAGCGGCGCTGATCGGACAGGCCGTGCTGTGCTTGAAGAGGATGACGGGCTCTTTGTGCGAGCGTGCGATCAACTCCTCAAGGGCTTTCGTATCGTTGATGTCAATAAACTCTTTTTTCTTCATCGGACTTGACCCGGCCAGTAGATTCTTTATTGCGCGAAACATCTTCAGATATTAGCCTACCAGCCTCTTTACCACAACGCGCTCCGGTATCTGCTCTTCTGTCACAAAAAGATGCGCCGCCCTCAAAGGAAAGCAGCGCATCTTTTGATGTCGCTTCGGACGTGAATTTTAAGACGCTTCAGGCGCGCGCTCGTCTTCTTTCCCTTTTACAGAGAGAGAAAACTTCGGAGCGCCCGTCAAGCTCTTTCTTCTCCTTTAGTGACCGCTGCCGTGCTCTTCGTTCGCGTTGTCTTCGGCAGCGCCGCCCGAAGAAGAGCTGCCGCCCGCGATGGTGAATGTCCCTGTCTCTTGATCTATCTGCTTACCGTCCTTGTCCTTCATGGTGACTTCGATCTTGTAACGACCGTTGGGCCAATTTTTTGCCGGGCCTGTGAAGTTGAGCATGACGGGACGCGCGCCCGGCACATCCAGCGTAGTTTCAAGACCGGGCACGACCTTGCCGGAGTCCTGTCCCTTCACGTCGTCGAAGAGCACGCGCGCCGTGACCTTGTGCGTATCGCTAGTGTTGGAAACCTGCGCGACGGCGTAAACCACATCGCTCGGCTTAAATTCGTTCGCCTCGGTTTTGACCTCGGCATCCTTACCGATCTTGAGGCTGCTGATGTTTGCGGTGGTGGCGCTGAAATTACAGGCCAGGACGGCGGCCAGCATCAGGCCGAGGGCAAAGGCAAGACTCCATCTATTGGTTCGCATTCTCGCATCTCCTTAAACCTGCGCAGTAAGGCAGGCCGCTTTAATCACTTCGAGGTTAAAAGTTGAAGGCCAGACATCATACTTGCTGGAATACTGCTTCCCTGACCTCAGAAAAGCAGGGATGAGGGCGGCAGTGTGAGGGATGAAGAGGAAAGCATCCAACTTGAATCAGCATTGCTTTCATCCCTCATCCCTCCGCCCTCATCCCTTATGTTACCGCCATTCGCCGACGAGTACGAAGGGAGCCCAGTAAAATGGGGCGCTATATTTCTTGCCCGTAATCATGTTCTGCTGCGCGGCGCGCTTGGCGGCGACAGCACTCATGCCCTGTCCCGTGAGCATCCGTTTGTAAAGGTCTGTCATCAGCTCTGCTGTCGAGCGATCCGCGACAGACCACAGGCTGACGCCCACAGTCGGCGCTCCTGCATACATAAAGGCGCGTGTCAGGCCGATGACGCCCTCTCCGCGCTTCTCTTTACCCAATCCGGTTTCGCACGCGGAGAGCATGACGAGCGGCGCGCCCAGCTTGAGATTAAAAATCTCGTCCGTGCGCAGAAAACCGTCGCCCGATTTGTTGCCGACAAGCGAAAGCACCAGCCCCGTGAACTGCGGGCGCTCGGCGTTCAAGAGCCCGTGCGTGGCGACGTGCATGATCCGATAGTTCTTGAGGTCTTTGGTCTGCACACTGGCCTCGTTGGCCTGTAGGTCAAGCCACACGTCCGCCGTACCGCCGCCTGCGCGCGTCAGCTTGGCGATCTCTTCGGCTTCTGTGCGCGTGCCCGTCAAACGCGCGAGCTGTAATCCGGTCGCGGGCGTTTGATTGGCGGGCGTCCCGGCCACGTCCGTCAATGCGCTGGCGAGCCCTAAGCCGCGTGTATCGCCGTCCCCTGCCGGAGCGGCGGGAGCGCCCTTGGCGCGCGGATCATTCGAATTGAAAACAGGGTCAGCCACGAGCAGCACGCTCTTGCCCGTCGGCTTGGTGGACTGTTTTCTGATGACCGCGACGACAGAGGCCGACGGCGCGTAAACGATCTCGTTGGTCTTGACCAGATAAGGCATGGCCGAATAGTCCGCGCCGCCCGCCGCCGTAATTAAGGCTTCGAACGGAACGTAATTGAGCGCGCCGTCCGCGACGACGAGAATGCGCTTGTCGCCGACGAGCGTGGCGGCCGGCTCGACCACAGTTTTGTAGAGCGCGTTTGAAGCGGTGGCGAATGCAGCGGCCGCACTATTGTCCGGCGCGGCGGGCGCGACGCCAAGACCGCGCGTTTGATTGCCTGCGACATCGATCCCGGCGATGCGCGTGCGAAGACGTGTCGGGACAAGCTGATTGCGCAGATCAATCGATTGCTGATCGACGGCTGCGCGCGCTGGCAATTTGTAGAGCGCAACACCGCCCTGCGTCACTGCCCAGAGATAAGAGTTCTGCGAGCCCAAGCTGTATTCCAGAAGCGCCGTCTTGTCGTCTAAGACTTGCTGCTGGACTTCAGCGAGCGAGAGCGGCTGCGGCAAGGTGAGCGAAGCATAACGCGGGCTCGCGGCCCTGATCTGGTTTTCGATGCTGTCGTAATCGGTCGCGAGTTGATTCAGTTCTGTCTCAAGGTCTGCGTTGGACTTCTTATCCGCATCCGGATTGAGACTGTTGCCGGTCATGATCTCTGCGATCTCCTGTTGGCGATCCAGATTGTCCTGTTTACGCTTCAGCAAGTCTGCGGGCACGCCTTCGGTGATGTTTGCGCCCGATTCGCCGAGCATGTCCAGCAGCGAACGTGCGCGGCTCTGCTCGACGATCTGAAAGGCTTCGGCAGCATCCGTCAAAGCAGCGCCTGCGAGCGGGCCTGTAGCACCGGCTGCCGTGATCAGCGCGCGTTCTGCTAAGGCGCTCGCCGCTTCGTCATAGACATCCTTGGTCGTCCCCAGGAAGGTCGAGCGCGATTCGTCCGCGCCGAGGCTTCCCGAGCGGATCGCCTCGATGGTCTTGAGCGCGTTACGATAGGCGGTGATGGCGTCTTCTCTGCCCTTGGTGGCCTTCTTTTGATCGCTCTGCGTAGAGGCTTGCGCCCAGAGGCTGCGACCCATTCCGCGCTGCGCGGGCCACATCAGATCAGGCCGGTTGTCTTTGCGCGCGCCGTCGGCAGCCGCCGTGTAAAGCTTGATCGCATCGGCGTAGCGACTTTGTCCGAGCGCGACATCGCCCAGGCTCGTGCGCGCGGCGACGCGCCAGCGACGCGATTGGCCGAACTTGCCGTAGATAGGACTGTCGGCTGCGGCCAAGGCGTTATCGAAATGCGTCTTGGCAGAATCAAGCTGGTTGCTCAAGAAATCCGCGCGGCCAATACCAGTCTCGTAAATCGCATAGAGGATAAACTGGCGATATTTTTCGCGCTCTTCCTTGATCGTGTTGGCGACATCCGCGCCGACGGAGGCCGCGTTTGAAGCGGTCGAAACGCTCGGGCCGCTCGATGCGATGTCGCGTGCGCGACCGAAGAGGCTGCGTCCCTTGCTGGCCTTCTGCTGCACGTCTTTGGCAGCGTTCAGATCAGGCTTGGTGACGCTCATCTGCGAATAGGCCGAGCGCGCCTCGTTCGTATTGCCTGCGCGGTAATACATGTCGCCCGTTTTGGCTAACATCAGATTGGCGTTGTAGGCGTCGTTCGCCGAAGAGTAAGACGAGCGCGCTTCCTGATAATGCTTGAGCGCGACTTCGTACTGTCCCTGTCGGCTGTAGAGATCGCCGAGCGCATCGGATGCGATGGCCGTGCCCTTCGGGTCATTGGCCTGTTTGTAAAGCTTCAGTGCCTGTTCAAGCTGTCCTAGAGCCTGATCGGCCTGACCACGCTTCAAGAGCTTGCGGCCCTGTTCGAGAGCGGCGCGCGCTTGATCTGCCTGCGCCGGCAACATCGCGAGCGCAGGGCCGCGACTGTTTGCCACCTGAGCCCTGAGCGCGCCCGTATTGAAAGTGCTCAACAAGAGGGAACACGAGAGTAGATAAACAAGGGAGATAGCTTTGAACTTCATAAGTTCCTCCAATAGGAATGATGACGCCGAAGAGCAGTTCTAGAGTGTCGGCCCTGCTCGTCGTCTGGCAACCGCGAGGAGTTTTACCAATCGTTTAGTGAACGAAGGCGGCGCGCCGTCTCAACAAAAAACCGACGGACGCTTGAATGATGAAGACAGAAGCCCTTTTGCGCTTCCTCCGGCCTGAATGGGGCTTCTCTGGCCTTTGGTCTTCATCATTTGCCCTTGGCGCGGACGAATGCCCGCGCGTTACCTGTGAATCAGATCAAGCGCTGTGACGAGCAGACCTGTATTCGATAAGACGTTGATGCGAATGACTGCGGGCGGCGGCTCGCTCTGCGAGAGACCAAGACCGCGCGTCGTCGCCTCGCGCTCGCCGCTGGTTTGCGCCTGCCCGTAGGTCGCCTTGCTCTTGACGATCTTGGCCTGCGCATTCATACCCGTTTTGACCTGCGCCCACAACTGAGCCGTTGGACGCCAGGGACATTTGCCCTGATTCTGTCGGCAGTAGTTGACCAGATCGTCTTCAATGGGCACGAGCGGCAGAGGGTCGCGCGTGACGACGATGTAGAGACGTTCCGTTCCGGGCTTGGCGTCGAAGGTGAACCAGCGCAGGCGCTCTTCCGAAGCGCCGCTGTCTGGTATCTCATAAGGCACGTGCGCTTCGACGTAATTACCGCCGCCGTCCAGTTGCACGTCCGGGTAGATCATGACGGGCTCGCCGCCATCCGTCGTGTTGAAGATGTAAAGGAAACCGTCCGTGTTGGTCTCTAAAGAGACGCGCACGCGGTCGCCCGTGCGAAACTCTCTGTCCGGATCAACACGCACTGCATCACCGTTCGGGTCGCGCATGTAAAGCGTATAGCCCAGACCGATGGGCCCACCGGATGTGGAAACGGTCGCCGCTGCGCCCGTATTGTTCTTCGCGACAGTCGCAGTCGTCGTCGACGTGGTCGTCGTGCGGCTCTCGGAAGTCCTGTTTCTGGATGTGGACGACGTTGTTTTGCTCGTCGTGGTCGTCTTGACCGGTCTGCGGCGACGACGTTGCGGCGCGCCCGTGTTCATACGCGAGCCGCTGCCTCCGCTGGATGTGCTGACGCTGGCGCTGACTGAAGCGGCAGGCGGGCGACCCGTCAGAAAAGCGCCGCGCGTTTCCGCTTCCTCATCCTGCGCCTGTACGCTCACAGAGATGCCCGCAAAGAGGGCTAGCAAAAGAGGGAAAACAAATATCTTGAGACGCATCGAATAACTCCTAAGATGAAATCGTGTAAAGGACCGGCGAGTTTACACCGTCCGTAGTTTTTTGTATCCGAAAAGATCGCTAGACTTAAGGCGGTCGCTTACACTGCTTGATGCAGATAAAAGCCTTGCGCCGTCGAATTGATTCTTAAGCCTTCGAGCGCCGAGCATCCTTATTTGTGCTCGATGCGTATATCGAAGACTACGGGCTCGCCCGGCTGGCGGGCGGCGGGCACTTTGACCAAGACCATTGGATCAGCACCATTGATGACGTCCGTGGCGGGCGCATTTGCCTTATGCTGTGTGCGAAACCCTTGAAATTCCGTCTGTTCCTCTTCCGTTAATTCGTTTCCCGCCTCTGCATTAAGAAAAGCCAGAGATTGTAGAGGCGTCGGCGAAAAGATGACCGTCCAGTATTCCGTCCCGGCCGTTTTGTCCAATTGAATCCAGTTGTCGTCCCCGTTCGGGAAAGCGAAATCCTCGCCCGAAGAGACCTCGTTGGTATCGACGCCGGAAACCTCTACAGGCTTGGCCGTCAAAAAGGTCGTCGGGACATTCCCCTCGCCCGGGCCGACGATGTATAGATAGCCGTTTTCGCGCGGCACTAGATGGAACTTGAATTTCTGTCCGGAGGCTAGAGGCACAGACCCGGCGACACGCGCGGACGGTGTGCCCTTTGATGCCGCTCCAACTTCCAGGAAGTAATGCAAAGCCTCCTGCATCTCCGTCGCAGTGTTCGGCTCGCCGGTCTCTTTCTTGCCTGTCTCCGGCACATTCGTCTTCGTCTGAGTCCCTTCAGCGGGCTTATCCTCCTTCATGCGACTCCAAACGAAGATACCACCACCGACGCCCACGAGTAGAACCAGACCGAGCACGCCCGCGATGATCGGAATCATGGGCGAGCGGCCCTTGGCAGCGGCGGGAGGCGCGGGCGCATAAGACGGAGTCGGAGCATACGAGGGCGTTTGCTGCTGCGGAGCATAAGAGTGGTGTTGCTGCTGCTGATGCGCGGGAGCGCTTGTCCCGAAGGCTTGCGGATTGGTCGCGACCGTCGGCATCGGCGGCGGATTGTGATGCGTGCCCGTCGAAGGCGCAGGCGGCGCGGCCTGCGACGAAGGCGGCGGCGTACTGGCCTGCGGCCTCGGCGGCGAATCCAGCGTCACGATGGTCGGAGCATGCACGTCCGTGTTTGTGTTGCGCGCATCGTCCATGCCTGTCGAGAAGGGCGCGGGTGTTGTTCCACCGCTGCTGCTACTACTGAGGCCGCTGCCCGTCTGTGTGGAGGGCGCGGAGGTCTGTTTGCCCATGCTGTAGCTGGCGCTCAACGCAGGTATCATCCCTGCTTCAGTCAGCGCCTCGTGCAAATGTGTCGCCACTTCTCCGGCCGTCGCCTGTCTTTGGCTGCGATCCTTCGCCATCGCGCGCTCAATCGCGCGGCTGAATGCTTCAGGCACATCCGGCACAACTTCGTGCAGAGGCTTTGGCATGACGGACACATGCTCGCGGCGCAGGTCTGGCAGCGTGCGTCCCGTAAAAGGTTTTTTTCCGGCGATCAATTCGTAAAAGACCGTCCCCAAGCTATAGATGTCTGCGCGCCCGTCAACCTCCGAGCCGCCGTCATCAGGCACTTCGCCCCACTGCTCCGGCGACATGTAATAGGGAGTGCCTAGCACCTGACCCGCGACCGTGAGCGCGGTCGTACCAGAGGAGTCCGAGCCAGCAACCTCGCTGATCTTGGCGATTCCCAGGTCTAGGAGCTTGACGACAGAGTGTCCACCGTCCGAGGGTTTCCCCAGCATGATATTCTCTGGCTTGAGGTCGCGATGCACTACGCCCTGTGCGTGCGCAGCGTTGAGCACGCTCATCACTGGCTCAAGCGCGCCGAAAGCATCCGCCGGAGTAAAACGGCCGCGCGCCTTCAGCTCGGCATCCAGCGTGTGTCCCTCGACGTATTCCATGACCATGTAGATCAGGCCATCGGCGGTCGTGCGCAGGTCGTAGACGGTGACGGCGTTCGGATGGCGAAAGCGGCGCGCGGCCTGGCCTTCGCGACGAAAGCGGCGCAGCCATTCGGCGTTGTTGCGCATCTGGGGGGGGAGGACTTTGATCGCCACGCGGTCGCCCAAAAGAATATGGCGCGCGCGATAGACTGCGCCCATCCCGCCTTTGCCCAGAAGGGCTTCGACGTGATACTGACCGTCCAGCACGGAATCGACGATGCTGGTCGGGTCGTTTTCTAAGACTTCGCCGTCGAGCGCGCAAAAGCTCGTTTCGTCTTCGTACTTAGCGTTACAGACCGGACAATACTTCATGAAATTTTATTGCTAGCGATAATTAGTAAACCGGGGCACGGCATGATGTGCTGCGCTTGCCCAATCGGGATGTGATCTTTCGAATGCGTATAGCGTACTCTCTCTCGTTCAAATTCGGACGGGGCACGAAACCGTAAGGCTGTCTGACAGGCTGATAGTTTAGCATGTCTGGTCTCCGGGATTGAATCCTCAAAGACAATTCTCGTGAGAGGCGGCCCGTCGTGCGCAATTTGCTCGAATCAAGCGGGCGCGTAAATCTTCGACGCGTACTCTCTGACCATGCGGTCGCTGTTAAAGGCCGGGGCGAGCGTCTCTATCGAGCGCTTCATCATCCTGACCCAGCGATGAGGAATACCGTCCGCCTCGCGCTCGTAGTAGAGCGGCAAGACCTCTTCTTCAAGTGCGTGATAGAGCGACGCGGCATCGCGCGCGTCAGCCGCGTCCGTATCGCTGTCTTCGCTCAAGTCGCCAATGGCGAAACCGTTCGTGCCGTCGTAGCCTTCTAGCCACCAGCCGTCCAAGATAGAAAGATTCAGGCCGCCGTTCATCGCCACCTTCTCGCCGCTCGTGCCCGAGGCTTCCAAGGGGCGGCGCGGGACATTGAGCCACACGTCTACGGATTGCACCAACTGGCGCGCGATCTCCTGATCGTAATCTTGCAGGAAAACGGCGCGCGCTCGCACCAGCGGATCGTATTTCCACAGCGCCAACTGCTGTAGAATGTATTTTGCGCCCTGATCTTGCGGGTGCGCCTTCCCTGCAAAGACGAATTGCACAGGGCGCTTTGCATCGTTGATTAAGCGCAACAGCCTGTGCGGGTCTGTCAGGAGCAGACTCCAGCGCTTGTATCCAGCCACGCGGCGGGCAAATCCTATGGTCAAAGCATCCGCGTCGAACATCGTGCGCGCAGCTTCCGTGTACTCCATGCTCTCGTTGCGGGAAGCGCGCGCATGAAACGAGCGATGACGAATAAAGGCGACGAGGCGCTGCTTTTGTAAAAGATGCGCCTGCCACAACTCCTCGTCCGTGATCTTCTCAAGTCCTTCGCGCCAGCGCTCTTTCTCTGCGATGTGCTCAGTCCAATCCGCCCCCAGGTGCTTTTCGTAAAGCGCGCGCAGCAGGGGCGAGACCCATGTCGGCGCATGCACGCCGTTGGTGATGTGCGTGATCGGAATCTCTTCCGCAGACGAACGCTCGGGCCACAATTCCCGCCACAGAGCACGTGAGACTTCGCCGTGCTTACGGCTCACGCCGTTGGTCGAGCGACACATTCTAATCGCCAAGGGCGTCAACCCGAAGGCTTCCCTGTCATCTTCCGTGCGCACGCGACCCATATCCAGAAACTGGTCGTGCGAAAGCCCCAGCGATTGCTCAAACGATGGGCCAAAGCATTTCTCTACAAGCGCCGGATCAAACACATCATTGCCCGCCGCGACGGGCGTGTGCGTCGTAAAGACGCAGCGCTCGCGCACACTCCGCGCCGCTTCCGTAAAGCTCAGACCGGGATTGGCCGCGATCAGCTCGCGCGCCAGCTCAAGCGTAAGGAATGCCGAGTGGCCTTCGTTCAGATGAAAGACGTGCGGCTCTATTTTCAGCGCGCGCAGCAGTCGCACGCCTCCTAGCCCGAGCATCATCTCCTGTACGATCCGCGTCTCGCGGTCTCCGCCGTAGAGGTGGCCCGTCACCCAGCGATCCGTCTCCGCGTTCTCAGAGATATTTGTGTCCAGCAGATAAAGCGAGACACGCCCGACCTGCACACACCACGCGCGCGCACGCACACTTCGTCCGCGCATCTCAACTTCGACAGTGACGGGCGCGCCCGCCTCGTCCGTGACCTGTTTGATCGGCAACTGTGAGGGATGAGTTTCGCCGTAGTGTTCCTCCTGCCAGCCGTCGCGCCGCAGGCGTTGACGAAAATAGCCGTAACGATAGAGCAGCCCGACGGCCACGAGCGGCAAGCCCAGATCACTTGCGCTCTTCAGATGATCGCCCGCCAGAATCCCCAGGCCGCCAGAGTAGAGCGGCAGCGAATTGTGTACGCCGTACTCCGCGCAAAAATATGCGACGGGTCTGTCCGTTGTGATCGCTTTACCTGCGCCGTGCGCGCCGTCACGTTCTTTGTCGGCCATGTACTCGTCAAACTTCGTGCTGAGACGGCGCACGCGCTCGCCATAGACAGGGTCTGTCGCCATCTGCATGCGCCGAAACTCCGAAGTCTCCGCGAGCAGTCTGCGCGGGTTGTGCTCACACTCTTCCCACACAGCCGCGTCCAAGTCGCGGAAGACGGCAGCGCCGTCCGCCGCCCAGCTCCACCAGTAGTTCCAGGCCAGCCTCTCCAGAGGCTGAAGCGGAACGGGCAAGACGAAGCCCTTCCCCGTCGTTGAGCTTTCCCCCTGCTCGATCTCCTCACTTGATTGAACCATCAATCCACACCTTACAAAGTTAGCGTTGACTAAAGCTGTGATTCTCCAAAAATACTTTCATGTCGCGCGGCGAAAAAAAGATCAGACGAACATCACTGACGCTTTCAACATCGCCTGCCAGAAAGCGCTCGATGGCTTTGGATGCGACGCGCGCCGCCTCTTCCTGCGGGTAGCCATAAGCGCCCGTCGAGATCGCCGGAAAAGCTATGGAAGAGAGCGCGTGACTTCTGGCGAGCGCGAGCGAGTTTTCATAACAGCGTGCCAGCAGCTCTGCCTCGCGCCCGCCGTGCTGACCGTAGATTGGCCCGACCGTGTGTATCACGTGGCGCGCAGGAAGGCGTCCGGCGGTTGTGATGACGGCCTCGCCCGTGGGCAAGCCCGCGCTGTATTCTGGCGTGCGCCGAATCCGCTGACATTCTTCAAGTATCTTTGCGCCGCCCGCGCGGTGAATCGCGCCGTCCACTCCTGCGCCGCCCATCAGAGTAGAGTTAGCAGCGTTAACGATGGCGTCCACCGCCTCGTGCGTAATATCGCCGACAAGCAAGTGGACGCGGCCGCCTAGCAGAGTATGTGCCTGTTCTTTAATCAAAAGCTAATCTTGATAGGGCGCAGGTGACGAAGCTCAAGCTCAACGCTCTTTGTCCGCTCGTCAGCTCTCGGCGTCTTCCTCCGAATCGTCCTCGAACGGCTCGACAGAAATCTCGTCGAACATATCCTGACGGCGGAGTGCTTCGGCGATGCCCTTCGCTTTGTGCTCCGTGAGCGGGTGCTTGGGGTCTGTGCTGGCGATCTCGAAGAGTCTTTCGTCCAGCATACGGACGCCGAGCGTGCCGAGCGCGACGCCCGGAACGACCTGTATCTCGCCCATGTTATGGATACGAAAACTCCCTGTCTGCTCGACCCAGTCTTCGATAAAGGGATCACGAAGGGCGTGTTCGGCTTCTGATTCGGAGAGGTAAGCACCTTCAACGATGAGACAGTATTCGCGTCCGCTATTCGTCTTCATGGCGTGTGAGCCAGGATGTGCGCCTCTGTTGGAGTCAATAGAACTCTGATTTTGTCGGGCGCACGAAACCATAACTTTACCACAGCCCCCGCGACGCGCGCCAAAATCATTTCGGCTCAGGCCAAATTTTTGCGCACCCTTGGAGATTATATCCGTTTGCAATTGAATATCAGGAACGTCGTAACTCACCACAGAGGCACAGAGAACACGGAGGAAGCACGGAGGGTTGAGCGATGTTCAATCCTCTGTGTAAGCTCTGTGCCCTCTGTGTCTCTGTGGTGAATGCCTCTTGCCAGACACTCAATTGAAATTCGCTCTAGACGCGTAAGCCCCCTGCTTTGACGCCCACAGCACGAACACTAATCAGCCCAAACAGCACCCCAGCCTTCAAGCCAAATAAAAAAGGTCTCATAAAATTTATGAGACCTTTTTCGATTTAGCTGACTGATTGCTTGGACGGCGCGCGAGCCCAAAGGATTCTGACCGCGCCAGCCTTTTTATTCCAGCCTTAGTAAGCCGTGCCTGATCGCTCGTTCAATGTCTGGCGCAGCCGCACGAAGTAGGAATCGAAGGTGACGAAGTTCGTTCCCTGAAAGAAGGCACGTCCGCCCGTCTCATTCGATAAGCGATTCAGAGCGCCCTGTCCGTAAACAGCCGCCGTGCCGTTATAGCTCGTGACTCCGACCGTCGGCGCAAAGAAAGAATAGACGGCCACATTTCTGCGCTTGGCTTCACGAACGGCACGCTGCATATCCAGCGGGTCGACGATTGACGAAAGATCAGCGCCGCGCGAAAGGTCTAGTCCGTCGGAGACCAACAGAATCGCGTTACGATTGCCGTTGTTGGAATCGAAGCGACGCAAGGCCTCTACGACTCCGACGTAAGGATTGTAGGGCGAGCCACTGGTGCTCGCGATAGGAACGCGAAGCGCTTTCGATGCTTTTTCCAGATCATCTGTAAAGGTCTGGCGCACCTGCAACGATCCGCTTCCGATGTAGCCGACCATGACGCGCGAGCCCGCTGGCAACGAGCGTATAAATTCGCGCGTGACGTTAAGCTCCGAGCCGACGCGCGCCACTACGTCATCCTGAATCAGCACCGCCAGATTCAAAGGCGCTTCGACACGATTGCTTTCAACAACTTTCTTTTCTGCCAGAGCGTTTGCGGGAACGGCTGCCACGACGCTGACGGAAGCAGCGACGGCCAGCACCAATGCCACAAAGCTTGAGAATACTTTTCGCAGATTCAACATTTCTCTTTCCTCTTCCCCTTGTCTTTCGCCCTCTTAAGTGTTCGGGCTAACAAACAGTTGTTTCAATTCACTGGATCAGAAAGGCGCACACGGCTTTTTTAATGCTTCTCCCGGAGCGCTCTCTACCGACCCGTTTTCAAGCCAAAATTTTCGTGTTCTTAAGATGCTCGGGGCTTGGCAAACGTGGCCTGTGCAGCGCACGGACGGGGAAAAGCGAGGGCGCGAAAATGCTTGAATAAAGGGCCGGAAAATTCGGCCTGTTTTTGAGCTACGGCGTGAAGGTTTAGCGACCTGTTTTAGTGACTTATTTAGGCGCGTGGAGCTGGCAGACGCCGCTCGCATCGCAGGGCGGCGGGACGCCGAAGAGCTTGTAACGGCGGCGTGCCAGCCAGCGGTAAAAGACTGGGCCGAGACTGGTAAAAGGCCAAACGGAGAGCACAGGCGCAAGATAGCGCCAGCCCGGCAGCACGCGCATAATCGCAATCCATGCGCTGTAACCGGCAGACCAGCGACCGTCCAATGTGCGCGCGTGCATCTCCGCGTCCAGCTCCTGCAAAGTGTAGGGCGCGGCGCGCTGCTGCACATCCGGGTCGCGATAATCCAGCCAATCTATACGCCGATTACGATCAAAGGGCTCGACCTTGGCGCGCATCCACTGGCAGAGCGGACACTGCCCGTCCGTATAAACTTCTATGCGCTCGGTCTCGCTCATCGCCTTTTACTTTGAATCCGCCTTCGGCTTAACATTCGTATCTAATACAGAGACGATAATAACACAGCGCGCTTGAGGCAACGACGCGGCTGCTATGATGTATCGTAATGATAAGCGACCGTTTGGCAGGAAATAACGCGAGATGCTGATAAAGAAGCCTGAAGAGATCAAATCGAGCGAGATTACGGACAAGAAGGTTTACCTGAACCGTCGTCTCTTTATGCGCGGTGCGGTGCTGGCCGCGACGACCGTCGCGACGGGCGCTGTTTACAAGAAGCTCAATCCCCCGCCGCCCGTCAAAAGGCCCGGCGAGAAGCTGACCGTCGAAGTGCAGAAGCCAGCGGCGACAGAGAGCGTGCCGACCCTGGTCGGCGAAAAGCAGACTTCGCTTGAGGACATCACCAACTACAATAATTTTTATGAGTTCTCGACGGACAAACGCTCCGTTGCAGACAAGGCCGCCGGCTTTGTGACGCGTCCATGGACGGTCTCCGTCGAGGGACTTGTTAACAAGCCCAAAGTTTATGAGCTGGATGAGCTGATAAGAATCGCTCCGCAAGAAGAGCGCGTCTATCGTTTTCGCTGCGTAGAGGGTTGGTCGATGGTCATCCCCTGGGTTGGCTTTTCGCTGAGCAAACTTTTGGCGCTGGTCGAGCCGACTTCGCAGGCGCGCTACGTCGCCTTTGAAACTCTCTATGATCCGAAGCGCATGCCGAATCAAAGAAGCGGCGTGCTCGATTGGCCCTACGTCGAGGGCTTGCGTATGGACGAGGCCATGCATCCGCTCACCATCCTCGCCAGCGGTCTCTACGGCGAGGCACTGCCGCCGCAGGACGGAGCGCCCGTCAGATTAGTCGTGCCCTGGAAATATGGTTTTAAGAGCATCAAGTCAATCGTCAAGATCAAGCTGGTCGAGAGCGAGCCGCCGACCACCTGGAACTTACAGGCTCCGGATGAGTACGGCTTTTACTCGAACGTCAATCCATTGGTGAGCCACCCGCGTTGGAGTCAGGCCACGGAGCAGCGCATAGGCGAGTTCGGCAGAAGACAGACATTGATGTTCAACGGCTATGCGGAGCAGGTCGCGGGGCTCTATGCGGGCATGGACTTGAAACGTTACTTTTAGAGAGTGTGACTGAAAACCTTTGATGAAAGACACAGCGTTCGCCAAAGTCGTTATCTTTATCAACAGCCTCGTGCCGCTCGCGCTCCTGGGTTGGGACGCATACCACCACAGGCTCGGCGCAAACCCCTTCGAGTTCGCGACGCGCACGACGGGGATGTTGACGCTCGTGTTTCTTTTGATCTCGCTCGCGGTCACGCCTCTGCGAAAAATAACCGGCTGGAACTGGCTGACACGTTTTCGCCGAATGCTGGGGCTCTACGCCTTCTTCTACGGCTTCCTGCACTTTATCACTTATATCTGGTTCGACCGTTTCTTTAATCTGCGCAGCACGGCTTCGGATATTTTACAACGCCCGTTTATCGCCGTCGGGATGCTCAGCTTTTTTCTGATGATCCCGCTGGCCTTGACCTCTACCAACAAGATGATCAAGCGCCTGGGCGGCAAGCGTTGGACGCAACTGCACAGGCTCACGTATATTGCGGGCGCAGGCGGCGTGCTGCATTACTGGATGCTCGTCAAATCCGATGTGAGTATGCCCACGAGGTTCGCCATCGTGCTCGGCCTGCTGCTGGGCTATCGCCTCTTCGTCAAATACCAGACCTCTCCGCCCGCGCCTAATTCCATTCGCCAGACCCCGCGCTGAAAACCTTACAAACTTTTTCGGCGTTTTCTGCTCCGCTCTAAAAGTGTGTGCCTGCGCTTTCGCTCTGCTCCTCTTTAAGATGTTCGACCGCTATTGACTTCCGCTCCCTCCTTGTCATAGAAGCATAGCGATCAACCGAAGAGCCTTGCTTAAAGTCGGCGGGCGAGGCGCGAAAACCGAGCGAGAGGGAAAATTGAGAAAATGACTTACGTAGTGACGGAATTGTGTGTTGACTGTAAATACACTGACTGTGCGGCGGTCTGTCCCGTCGAGGCGTTTCACGATCTGCCGGACCGCCTCTATATCAACCCGGACACCTGCATAGACTGCGACGCCTGCGTGCCTGAATGTCCTGTCGAAGCGATCTTCGCGGACTCAACGTTGCCGGAGCCTTATCAGGAATGGCTGGCCCTAAATGCGGAGGCCGCCAATTACCCGACCATCAGCGGCAAGATACCTGCACTGCATGGGCCCAACTGCTCAGGCCCGCCGGAAGGCTAAGTCTCTGGACGAATGTGAGAACACCCGCGAGTCGCGATTGACTTGCGGGTGTTCTCGTCACAGGCTCTTTAAGTTTTGTTCACAGAAGAGCGCACGCGCTATTGCTGTCAGCGCAGCAGAAAGACATCCCAAGCCCAGCGTCCGGCCTGTGCTCACTTCTCATCTCTGACCTTCGCGCGATAACGGAACCAGTTGCCATACTCATCTTCACGCTTAGATACCTTGTAATCTAGTTCCATGCTCGTTAGCCCAAGCTCCGGCAAGGCATGCAGCTCGCCGGACTCTGAGATGCCGTTATGGTCGGTGTCCTGCCACAATCGCAAAGAGAAGAAGATCGTATCGGAGCGGTCTATCAGGCCGTCCGCGTTGCCGCCATTCTCGGCCCGGTCGTACTCGGTCAGTGCCAGGAATCCATTGGGCGCGGATGAAGGAAGCTGCGGCGTGTAGTTGCCGAACAACTCCTGCCCGTTATCTATCGCTCCGTTGTGGTTGCGATCCAGGACGAGAAAGGCATCGTCCGATGCGGGGGCTGTCCAGGAGAGACGTTCTTTGAAACCGTTGGTGTCGAGATCAAATTCGACGCCCTGCTGATTATCCGTCAGATGAAAGCCGTCGCCAGCGATGTCTATGAGAATGGGAGAGGGACGACAGGGTCTCGGATTGCCCGTCCCTTCACATGGGCCGTCAATGCAGGAGACATCGTATTCCTCGAATTCACAAGGCGGCGGGGGCGTTGCTAGGTGGCAATAAATGTAAGAAAGAATCTGATTATCGCAGAACGTGATACCGGTATTCACCTGCTTACTCATAATGGTGACATCAGGTGATGTGTCATAATTATCAGCCAGATAAAATGTGTGGCCTATTTCATGTCGCATCACCGACTTGATCGGCATACTGAAAGATATGAGAGTTGCTTGTAGGTTAAGTTGAGTAAAGGCCTTCCTTGTTTTGTAGTAACTACCAACAGGATCGCCGTTAGTCTGTGTTCCCCCTGCTGCGGCATAACCTGCAATGGCCCTTGATACATAATATGTATTAGTGGTGTTCCCCCAAGGCTTTGTAAAAACGCTCTCTTCAAATCCCACAAAGTGTATGCTAGAGCAGTTCTTTGTACTACCCGCATCTTGGAATTCAATGAATACATCACGTATTGCGTTCCGCTCATCAGGAGTGAAGTCACCCTGGTAGAACGTGACAGTAACCGACTGAAACGATTCCCACCTTGCAACGTTAGGAGCCCCAATATCCGCGAAAGTTAGAGGCGCAGAACAACTGGTCTGAGCCTCTACTTGAACTTGAATCGCCAGCCATATAAAGATTGTGCATATTATTAATAACAGAAACATCCATGCAGCACATGATTTTGTGAGGAAGCATGTTTTCATCTCTATCTCTTTTCTTTTATTTAGGTGTTGCCTGTGAAGAGTTGGCAATAGTGGCACGAACCTCGTTCAAGAACGGTATTTCATCCTTTCCATGAGAGGCGGATATAGGATGCCCCTTGCCTGGATTATCCAGCAGGAAGATATGGCCCCCACGTAGTTCATACCCAGTCAAAATTTGGAAATCTTTATCTTGGTTTTGGCACGTGAGAAAGAGAAGATATCGCCTGCCAGAGCGCGGCATTCCCTGTCCTACGGTAAAATATTGTCCAACATGTCCGGATGGAAATCTCACACGGCCACCTGGGCGTTCGACAGTGATTAGGCTGCTGCATGTTAGCTGTCTGGGACAATTATTCTTCAATACGTCATCGATACGAACGGTGAACTCAGAGTAGACACCTGTTTTGTCACCTGATAGGTATGCCTGCGCGTCAGTGACCTCCACTATTACAATAGCATTGCTTTGATCTGCTGGTATTGCAGGAAGTCCTTCGGCCCAATGCTCCATACTTGACGTTACTCCATCAGTATCTGAAGGCGTTACTGTCATCGGAGATTTGTCATATTTCTTCCCTTTAGCCTCCCTTTTAGCACGCTGTTCCGGGTCAGCGGGTGCTGGCGCAGAATAATCTGCAATCGGGAACTGGCTTTCAAATTCGATCTTTCGCTGCTCCCTGCTAGGCGGAGAGGAATGTTGTTGTCCACGTAATGTTGGCATCGCAGTTATAACAGCAACGACTAGCAATATGAGAAGTAGCGGGATCGACTTTTTGTAACGTTGCATAAGACTCCTTTCAAACGAAGCACACAGCATTTTCCTAGATGAAGTTATATGATAATGCGATTTTTCAAGTAGTCTTTAGTGGTTATGAGTTTAAGCAGGAGCAAGACTCTTTGAGGAGAGAGGCTCTTGCTAATTGAGATTAAACAAGAACAGACTAGATTTACAAACTGGTTATTGTCAACAACAATTTATTGGCGAAAATGAGGATTTATTGGCCGATTTGAGGATTTCCTTTTCCTTAGCCGCTTTTCAAGCTTTGACGAGCCAAATAAGTAGCGCCCGCCAGTCGTCATCAACTGGCGGGCAGTCTGACTTACCCTGAGATAATTGAAAGTAACAAACATAACTTGAGCGGAGCAGCACGATAAAGATGTTTCGGTTTCATCTATTGTCTCTTTTCCAAAGGAAGTTCGATGTTATTGGGCGATAGCATTTCGCACTTCGTTCAAGAAGACATTCTCGTCAGCATTCTCGTAGGTAGCAAACTGGGGGAGTATGTTGCCCACTTTTGAGTTGGCTTCGTCGAGCCCATCCAATGGAAAGACACGACCAGCACGCAGTTCATATGCGGTTAAGATATATGGGACTTCTCCTTGACCTGTATAACGAAGGAAGAAGAGATAACGATGGCCTATACGGGGCACACTCTGCCTATGAAATTTGTAACGACGGATGCAGCCGGAAGGGTAACGCACGCGCCCCCCTTCTCTTTCACCAGCAATGGTACTACCCACACTGAGCGGTGTGCGACTACTACTATTCTTAAGCACTTCCTCAACAGAAAAAGTGAACTCAGAGTAAAGGCCAGTCTTATCGCTGGATAGATAAGCTTGAGCGCCGTTGACGGTGCCGATTACTATAGAATCGCTTAATGTTACGGGAATAGCCGGCAGGCGGTCTAACCAAGCACCACCATAAATTATCACCTCGCTTGAGCATAGAGCCTCGTCAAGGCGTCCTTTCGGAAATCGCCCATTTTTAGCTTGCTTTTTAGCTCGCTCTCTCCCATCTTTGGTCTCCGGGGTGACATAGTCTGCAATTGGTTCTTCGTTCACATCAATCACTCTCTGGCTGGCAGCCATTGAACCATTTTGCTCGCGACTACGCAGAGCTGCGATGACAGTCACGAATGATAAGATTAAGCTTAGCGAAAGCGGTAAAAGATATTTTTGGTATTTTTGCATATCTGGATACCTTTTGTTGTTTGGGATTGCCTTAGTGAGATTAAGCAGGAACAGACCCTTTGGGAGTGAGGCTCTTGCCTAAAATGCAAAGCCCGGTGATGCTACTTTTAATCCGTAGCTATGTCAATCAGTTTATTTCGCATTCCGGCGCTATTATGGGTTTCGCCCTCGCTTGCTTTTCCACACGGCGCTCGGATAAATTAGCTCTCCAAACGGAAGCGCATCCCGCCCAATCAAAAGCGGACTTTTTTCTCCGGGGATGGCCGAAGCCCTTCATCAAAAATTCTTATGTCTGAAAGGAACTCTCTCTAAACGCCATGAAAGCTTATCCAACCGAACAGATACGCAACCTATCCGTCATCGGACACGGCGACGCAGGCAAAACACAACTCGTCAGTTCCCTCCTCTTCGTCGCCGGAGCAACGCCGCGCTGGGGCAAGGTGGACGAAGGCACTACCACCACAGATTACGACGAGGATTCGATTGAGCGTAAGATCACACTCAACACGGCGCTGGCGCACCTGGAGCATCGCGAGAACAAGATCAACCTGATAGACACGCCCGGTTACGCGGCCTTTATCGCGCACGCCCGTCCTGCGCTTCGCGTCGCAGACTGCGCGCTCTCCGTCGTCGACGGCGTCAACGGCGTGCAGGTGCAGACTGAAAAGACCTGGGCCTTTGCCAACGAGTTTATCCTGCCGCGCATGATGGTCATCACCAAGCTGGACAAAGAGCGCGCAGACTTCGGCGCGGCCTTAGATAGCGCGCGCGGAGTCTTCAGCCGCGCCATCGTTCCCTTTACGCTGCCCATCGGCAAAGAGAAAGATTTTAAGGGCGTCGTCGATATTATCAAGATGAAGGCTTACGAGTACGACGAACATGGTAAGGCGAAAGAGATTCCCGTCCCCTCCGAAGGACAGGACGTGATTAACCAGACGCGCGAACGTCTGATCGAAGTGATCGCCGAATCGGACGATGCGCTCCTCGAAAAATATCTGGAACAGGGGACGCTCGAAGACTCTGACATTCTGCCGAACATCAACAAGGCGATTGCGCAGAGCCGCCTGTGCCCGGTCTTCGCCGTCTCCTCTACGACGCTCGTCGGATTGCAGAGCCTGCTTGACGGCATCGTAGACTACGCTCCCAATCCCGCGACGCACGAAGCCGAATACGGCTTTACCAATCCGGACGGCGACGGCGAAAAGATTTCACGCAAGTACTCGGACAGCGAGCCCTTCTCCGCTTACGTCTTTCGCACGGTCGCAGACCCCTTCGCGGGCCGCATCAATGTTATGCGCATCATCAGCGGCCACATACAGCATGACGCGACCGTCTACAATTCCAAACGCGGCGCTCCCGAACGTTTGGGCGCGCTACACTCCATGCAGGGCAAGCAACTTGACAAGATCGAAGAGGCGCACGCGGGCGACATCATCGCCTGCGTCAAATTAAGAGAGACGCAGACGGGCGACACGCTCTCCGACAAAGCCGCGCCGATTGTCTACGACGGCGTGGAATACCCTGAGGCTGCTATCGCATTTGCCATCGAGCCCAAGTCGCGCCAGGACGAAGAGAAGATCAGCGTCGCGCTGCACAAGATTTTAGAAGAAGACCCTGCGCTACACTTCGAGCGCGACGTGCAGACCAAAGAGTTCGTCCTCTCCGGCTCAGGCCAGCTACACGTCGAGACCGTGATCGACAAGCTCAAGAAACGTTACGGCGTAGAGGTCACGCTTCATCCACCCAAAGTTCCCTACAAGGAGACGATCACGCAGCGCGCAGAGGTGCAGGGACGCCACAAGAAACAGACGGGCGGGCGCGGACAGTTCGGCGATTGCAAAGTGGTCTTCGAGCCCCTGCCGCGCGGCGGTGGATTTATGTTCGAGGACAAGATATTCGGCGGCGCAGTGCCGCAGAATTTCCGCCCCGCCATCGAGAAAGGCATCGTCGACGCGGCGCAGAACGGCGCAGTCGCCGGCTATCCCCTAGTCGATTTCAAAGCGGTGCTCGTTGACGGCTCGTACCACACCGTAGATTCGGACGAGCACAGTTTCCGCGCCGCCGGAAGAAAAGCTTTTCGCGCGGCCATGGAGAAGGTCAAGCCGACACTGCTTGAGCCGATCATGGATGTGGAGGTGAGCGCGCCGCAGGAATACAGCGGTGACATCATGGGCGATCTCAACTCGCGGCGCGGTCGCGTGCAGGGCATGGAGGCGCGCGGCAATCAGCAGGTCATCAAAGCGCAAGTGCCGATGGCCGAGATGCTCGATTATCAATCGAAGCTCAACTCGATCACGGCCGCGCGCGGCTCATACCACATGCAGTTCTCGCACTACGACCAAGTGCCCGGCCAGATCGCACAGAAGATCGTCGAGCAGGCCAGGGCCGCAGGCCGTATTCGCGCCGAAGAGGAAGAGTAAAGCCATAATGTCGCTGCAACGTGCCAGATATTTCTTCACGGTCGCCGAGTTCGAGCGCATGGGCGAGGCGGGCATCTTCGCAAAGGATGCCCACCTTGAGCTAATCGAAGGGGCGCTCTACGATATGCCGGTAATTGGCAGTCGCCACGCCGCCTGTGTTAAATTTCTAAGTAGATTCTTGAACGTGGCGGTCGGCGACAAGGCGCTCGTCAGCACTCAAAACCCCATCCAGCTTGACGATTATTCCGAGCCGCAGCCGGATGTTGCTTTGCTACGGCTACGTGAGGACTTCTATAGGCACGCTCACCCGACTCAGATAGACGTGCTCCTCCTCATCGAAGTCGCTGACACGACCGTTGATTATGATCGGCTGGTGAAAGTGCCGCTTTACGCGAAGGCCGGGATCAAAGAGGTCTGGGTCGTCAACCTGCCCGCAGAACAGATCGAAATCTACGCTGAACCGTCTGGCGACGCATACAAAATCACGAAGCAGATCAAACGCGGCGAAGAGGCTCGGGCACACACCATTCCCAATCTGATCGTCAGCGCTGACACAGTGCTTGAGTAAAACTTATCTAAAGCGATGCTCGGACTCGGAGCAAGCCTACAGATTTTCATCCAACTGGACAGACCGCAAGGCCCTTACTATCGCGGCGACGTGGTGCATGCTGCGATTACTTTGCAGTCGGTTGAAGCGGTCAGGGTGCGCTCGATCAGCGCGGGGCTGCTCTTGTTGCAGGCTTACGAGGAACTTTACGAGCGCGAAGAGCGCGATTCGGACGGCTACCTACAGCGTGTGACGAACGCCACGTGGCGCGAGGATCAGAACTGGATTCGCACAGAATGGTTGAGCGGTGAAGGAACTATCCCCGCCGGGCTCAATCATACTTATCGCTTCGACTGGACTATCCCACAGGATGCTCCGCCGACCTATGCCGGACAGATCGCCAGGCTGAGTTGGCTGGTCAGGGTGCGTGCCGATGTGCCGATGGCGAAAGACGTGGAGATGAATGCGGTCGTGCCCGTGATCGTCCCGCCCGACGGCAAGCCTCAAGCGCAGCAGTTACAACAACCCGCACACAACGTTTCGTCCGATGTGAGCATGAGATTCTGGCTGCCGAGGATTGAGTTTCTTGAGGGCGAGACTGTGACGGGACGGCTCATTATCGAACCGCGCAAGAACACAAAAGCGCGCGCCGTCCGCCTTCACCTAGAGAGACAGGAAACAGTTCGCGTCGGCGACCCGCAGCACGGCAAAGCCCTCTCAGAGCCAGTGCTTCAAATCGCGCCGCCGATGCAACTGCAAAGCGGAGTGCCCGTCGCCCTGGACTTTGCGCTGCCCGTGCCCCACAGGTGGAGGCCCAACCACAGAACCTTCAAAAGCTCTTCGACCAACAGTATCAAGGCCGTCATAGACGTGCCCTGGGGCAGCGACTACACTTGCTCGCAGGAGATTTTCCTCTACAACGGCCCGGCGCGAAGCTGAAGCCGCGACGCTTTGAATCCCGCCCCGTTCCAACTATTGACTAAAGTGTCGAATTAGCATATTTTCTGTCTGCCACGCAAGGCAACGATTCAGGCTAGTCCCCCGAAGGCCTGCGCCCGCACGCATCTCTTTCCGACTCGCCTTTAATAATCTCCAGCGTTGCGACTGCGCATCGCAATGCCCCAAGACTTAAGGAGTCTCAAGAAAAGTCATGAAGCGTAGAATCCCCCTCTTCGCAGCGATCCTGTCGCACGCGTTTTTGGTTGCAGCGTTCATCGTGCCGAACAACTATTGCGTATTGGCCCAACAGGTCGGCGTCAACGGCAACTCGCAAATCGGCGGCATCTCCATCAATCTCAACATCCCGAAAGTTGAATATCTGTCGCCGCTCGAAGGCGAGATGATCGCCGAGATGAATCTGGCGCGCACACAGCCGCAGGTTTACGCCGCTCTTCTTGAAGAGACGAAAAAATATTACACCGGCAACCAGTTGCGCTATCCCGGCCGTGCCGTCGAGACGACGGTCGAAGGCTGGGCCGCTGTGGACGAGGCGATCAGATTCCTCAGAGCGGCGACTCCGCTTCCGGCCCTCGAAGTCTATAAAGGCATGACGCTGGCGGCGAAAGATCAGGCCAAAGACCTGGGCACGACCGGCAACACGGGACACAAAGGCAGCGACGGCAGCACGCCCAACGTGAGGGTCAGTCGTTACGGCGATTGGCTCAGTTCCATCGGCGAGAATATCGTCTATCAGGCGACCACGACGGCCAGAGAATCCGTCATGGGACTTATTGTCGATGACGGTATTGCCGGGCGCGGCCACAGAAAAAATATCTTCGACTCGACCTATCGCGCCGCAGGCATCGCTCTTGGTGATCGCTCGACCCTTGGCAGGCTGTGCGTGATTACCTTCGCCGGAGGATTTACGGAGAAGGGCGCGGGGGCTGCCACACAAACGGGCAGACCCGCAGCACGCAAGTATTAATGACGATCAAAGCCTCTACGCTTTTTCCTGTTAACTGCTAAGGCGTGAGGCACGGAGTGCAGTTGATGCTTGAAGCAAGTCTCTTTGAAAGAGACTTGCTTCAAGCATTTTTATTCTCGATAAATCGTGCGCGAAAATCCGCCGAGCGCTGGCGCAGCTCAAGCCAGTCCTGAAAAATCTCCGGTTGCCTTAACCAGACGCTGAACCATTCGGCGATCTCCTCCTTTTCGGCGCGCTTTTTCGGATCGACGTTCCGGTTGCGCGCAATCATCTGCGCGCGATTGCGCCCTTTAATCGCCGTCTCGCGCACACGGCGCAAGCCCTCCGCGTCCTTTTTGCGCTCAAACTGGCGGCGCAGGTTCTCAAGATTCCTGATCGAGTTGGCGGCCTGCGCGAAGTCCGAGAACTTGAGCACGTTACGGAACATCGCTTCGTAAGGGTCTGCGCCGCGCAACTCTGCATCAAGCTCTAACACTTCGGCATGACGCAGTTCCGCGCCTTCGTCTGCCAGCAGGCGCGCGACGCGGACTGGGCTTTCCACTGCGCCCGCCCCGAATCTTTCACGCACCACATGCGCGATCTCTTGCAGCTCGCTTGCGCCCACGGATTCGCAATCCAGGTGCTCCCAGACTTCGATCATCAGATCGCGTTTCGTGCGCGCTTTCCAATCACGTTTCGTCATCTCAAGTGAAAGCTTACGCTGCCCCGAAACAGAGTGGCAAGTGACAAGTGGCGAGTGACAAGTTAAAATTCTCTTTTGCCTGTCGCTCTTCACTTATCATTAAAGGGTTATGTCAAGCACTGCGGAGGCGCTCACGGCGCTACATAAATTTTTCGGTTTTGAAGACTTTCGCGAGGGCCAGCGCGAGGTCGTCCAGGCCATTCTGGAAGGCCACGACACAGTCGTCGTGATGCCCACAGGCGGCGGCAAATCGCTCTGCTATCAACTGCCCGCGCTGATGAAAGAGGGCGCGACTGTGGTCGTCTCTCCGCTCATCGCGCTGATGAAAGATCAGGTCGATGCGCTGCATGCGCGAGGGCTCCCCGCCACCTTTATCAACAGCTCAATCACCTTTGAAGAGCAGAAGGCGCGCATCAATTCTGTGCGTCGCGGCGAGTACAAGCTAGTCTACGTTGCGCCAGAGCGCTTTCGCAGCGCGCATTTTGTAGAGACCCTGCGCACGGCAGAGATTGCGCTTTTCGCCGTCGACGAAGCGCATTGTATTTCGCAATGGGGTCATGATTTTCGCCCGGACTACCTGCGCCTGCGCGCGGCGGTCGAGCAGATCGGACGCCCGCAGATCGCCGCGCTCACCGCCACCGCCACGCCGCACGTCCGCGCAGATATTATCGAGCAGCTTGCTTTGCGCGACCCGCGCGCCTTCGTCAGCGGCTTTGACCGACCCAACCTCTCCATCAACGTCCTGCATACGCAGAAGGAGCGCGAGAAGATCACGCACATCAAGGCGCTGGCTTCGCGTTATGAGGGAGGCAGCGGCATTATCTACACCTCTACGCGCAAGGCCGTCGAACAGGTGACGACGCGTCTGCGCGCCGCCGGGCTCAATCTCGTCGCTTATCATGCAGGGATGGACGATGCGGAGAGAACGCGTGCGCAGGAAGAGTTTATGACAGGGCGAGCGCAGATGATCGTGGCGACCAACGCCTTCGGGATGGGCATCGACAAACCGGACATACGCTTTGTCGCGCACTACCAAATGCCCGGTTCGATTGAGGCTTATTATCAGGAGATCGGTCGTGCGGGTCGCGACTCAAAGCCTTCGACCTGCGCGTTGCTCTTTAACTACGCCGACAAACGCACGCAGGACTATTTTATAGAAGGCTCGTACCCGCCGCCCGAAGTGGTCGCGCGCGTCTATCAGGCGCTTGTCGCGACGAATCAACAGAGGATCGAGCTGTCTGTGAGCGAGATTGCGACGCGCGCCGGAATCAGAAATGAGATGGCTGTCCAGTCCGCTCTGATTATTCTGGAAAAGGCCGGGCACATAGAGCGCGGCGGAGCGAATGAGAATCGCGCCACGGTGCGTCTGCGCATGAGCCCGCAAAGGGCGCGCGAAACCGTGGGACAGCGTGATACGCGCGCGCGTCAGGTGCTCTTCGGACTGCTCGGCGGCTTTGATGTGAGCGAGCGTGCGGAGACTGAAATTGACGCGAATGAGTTGGCGGAAGCCATCGGCCTGGACATAGGCGCTGTGCGTCGCGCTCTCTCTGCGCTGGCGGCTTCGGAGGTCATCTCCTATGCTCCTGCGCGACGTACGCGCGGTGTCCTGATGCTGGACGAAGCGCCCGTCACATCGCTGCGCATACGCCCGAGCGAGATTGCGCGGCGCGCAGCCCTCGAACAACGCAAGCTGCGAGAGATCATCAGCTTCTGTTACACAGAAAGTTGCTATCGCGCTTTCATCCTGGATTACTTCGGCGACCCGCATCACGCGGCCAACTGTGGCATGTGCGGCAACTGTACAAAGACAAAGGGCGAGCCCGACGAAAGCGCAGCTCAGAAAAGAGGCGCTATTCCGATGGAGGCCGCGACTGCGCTCGACGGCTTTGTCCGCGAGCATGTGCCCTTTGCGCATGATCTTGATCGCGAGTTGGACGATCAATCGCGCAGGCGCGCGGCACGCGAGCGCGCCGAATCCCTAGACGAAGCGGAGGGCGAAGGCCGCACGCTCGATGTCACGCAGGCGCGCGCACTGACGCCGGAAGAAAACTTGTTGGTGCGCAAAATCCTGGCGTGTGCGGCGCGTATGCAGGGACGCTTTGGTAAGGGGATGCTGGCCTCTACTCTGCGCGGCTCGCGCGCGCGTAATGTCTTGCAGGCAGGGCTCGATCAGCTTTCGACCTACGGCATTCTGGACGACATGACGCAGGACGAATTGATGATTTACATAGACGCGCTGGTCGCAGGTGGCTGTCTAAACGTCACGGGCGGCGCATATCCGACCGTCTCTCTTTCACCGCTCGGCAATGATTGTATGCGCGAGCGTGCCGTCGTGGAACTCGCGCTGCCGCAAACACCGCTCAGCTCTTTAAGTACGACGACGGTCAAAGCCGATCACGCCGCGCAAGGTAATCGTAAACAGGTCAACACGGTCGACGAGACTTATGCGCTGTACCGCGAGGGATTGTCTATAGAGGAGATCAGCGAGCGCCGCGCTTTGACGGAGATTACGATTGAGAAACACCTCGCCGATTGCATCGCTCGCGGTCTGGATTTCGATCTTTCGCAGCAAGTCACAGAGCGGGATCGCGCCTTGATCGAGATCGCCATCGAGCAGCTTGGCACGCAGCAGTTGAAGCCTCTGCGCGACGCGCTGCCCGCGCATATCAATTATCGTATGATCCGATTCGTCGTCGCGGACGTGCAGCGCCTCGAAGCACAGGAACGTTGATCGTTGACGAACGCAGTCTTTGCAGCGCACGAACACGCGCACTTTGATCTCCTTGACCGAGGCACGGCGCACATCTCATCATCAGCTATAGAAATTTTCCATTGAGTGTGAGGTATGTTACAGCTCACCACAGAGACACAGAGGACACGGAGGTTACACAGAGGCTTGAATTATTTCTCTGTGCCCCCTCTGTGTGCTCTGTGTCTCTGTGGTGAATGCCTCTTCCCATACACTCAACTAACATTTGCTCTAATCATTTTCTTTCAAGGGAGTTCCACATGAGCCGTAATCCGAACACCGATCCGCCGCAACCGGGCGAGCCGTTGCCGCAGCCAGGCGACCCGTCTGTGCCGCCCAGCGCGCCGCACGACCCCATCGAGCCCGATCCGTCCAGTCCCGAACCTTTGCCGCTGCCTCCGGACTCTAACCCGCAGCCCAGCGCACCCGTGCGCGAGCCGGACAGCCCGCCGCCCGCTGGCGATCCCCCGCCCGCAGAGCCTACTCGGCTGGCCTGAGCGTCAACGAAATATTTCCGGTCTCAAGCTTCGACAAAATATTTTTGTCGAAGCAATCTTCGTTGACTTTATCTTCATCTCTACACTGCACAGGAGTAGAATAGTCTCTGACGCGAGGCTCTTCGGCCAGAACCGGAAGGGCCTTCGCGAGGTGAAAGATGAATGAGACAGCAGAGTACACAGGCCGCCCCGTCACGCAGGGAATCACACAGCAGGTTTCATCGCCCAGTTACCTCTCGGAGATAGCGCGCGCGCTTGAGTCCAGGCCGTTCAGGCCGCATCCACTCTTTACCAACGGGCACGCGCAGACGCTCGCGGGCTACGCCTGGCCGCGCCGCGTGCTGCTGCGCGGCCGCCCTGTGCCCGCCGACGAAGAGCGCACTTTCGAGGTCGAGCCGGGCGTGCGTATCCTCGGGCACTGTCGCTGGCAAAGCGTAGACGCAAAGGAGCAACCGACCTTGCTCCTGTTGCACGGGCTTGAAGGCTCAAGCGCATCGCGTTACATGATAGGGACTGCCGGGAAGGCATTTCGCCAGGGCTTCAATGTCATACGCCTCAACCTGCGCAACTGCGGCGACACGGAGCATCTGACGCCGACGCTCTACAACAGCGGATTGAGCGGCGATATTCGCGCCGTCATTCTTGAGCTGATCGAGCGCGACCGCCTGCCAAGAATTTTCCTCGCCGGCTTTTCGATGAGCGGCAACATCGCGCTCAAGCTGGCGGGCGAAGAGGCGGAGGCTGCGCCTAAGGAATTGGCTGGCATCTGCGCCGTTTCGCCTTCGATTGATTTAAGCTCTTGCGCGGAGGCGATCAACCGCCGGGCCAACTGGGTCTATCAACAGAGTTTCCTGCGCAGCCTGCGCCGCCGCATACGCCACAAGCAGAAGCTCTATCCAGAGCTTTATGACACGAGCGATTTACGCTTAGTGCGTACGATTCGCGACTTTGATGAGCGCTATACGGCCGTCGACGGCGGCTATCGTGACGCTGACGATTATTACAGACAGGCCAGCGCCCTGCCGCTGATCGGCCACATACGCGTCCCGTCTTTAATCATTCACGCGCAGGACGATCCCTTTATTCCCTTCGAGCCTCTGCGCGAAGCTTCTATGACAGACAACGCTTACGTGCTCGTGCTCGCCCCGCCGAATGGAGGCCACGTTGGCTTCGTCGCCGCCGACACCGAACTGGAAGACCGCTTCTGGGCAGAGAATCGCGTGGTCGAATTTTGCAGGCTCGTCAACGAGCAACTCGCGACCTGACTGGTGAGTTGTCTTCGCGCGCTCGAACCTTTAAGCTATACAATTACAAAATTGCACTAAATACTTATTTAAGGAGAGCGCCGACAAAAGCGCTTGCTCCAGGGTTCGTATAAGAAATGTTTGCACTCTTCAGTATCATCGCCGTTCTGCTGCTCGTCCTGGCCAACGGCTTTTTTGTCGCCGCAGAGTTTGCGCTGGTCAGCGTGCGGCGCGGGCGCATAGAGGCGCTGGCGGCTTCCGGTAATCGCCGCGCCAAACGGCTGATCGAATTGCTGGATAACATGAACGCCTATCTCTCTGCGGCGCAGCT
>DATLMN010000031.1:0-15284 GCA_035537255.1 Pyrinomonadaceae bacterium
GATTTTCCTGCTCGTCGCGGCCATCCTTTTCGCGACCATCGAATCGCTTCTGTATGCGGCGATTATTCAGGGCGTGTTGCAAACCGTTATCCTGGTCATCTACCTGCGCGCGCGCTACGGCCAGTTCTGGCGCGGCTTCGAGTGGCCCGTGATCGGGATGCAACTGGCTTACGCGCTGCCTTTGGGCTTTGCCTCCGTGCTCTATCGCGCGCTGTTAGAACTGGATAACTATTTCGTCTCCTATAGCTTTGGCCCGGCGGCTTACGCCATTTACGCCGTCGGCTGTTTCGAGCTGCCGCTGCTGGGACTCCTGAGCGACTCGATTGCCTCCGTCATGATTCCGCGCGTCAGTCTGTTGCAGAAAGCAGGCGACCGCCGCGAGATAGCAGAGCTGGTCGCGCGCATGATGCGCAAGCTCTCTGCCGTGCTGTTGCCCTTCTACGCTTTTTTAATCGTCATGGGGCGCGAGTTTATTTTAGTCCTCTTCACGGCGCAGTACTTGGAGAGTTGGCCCATCTTCGCCATCAACCTGACGCTTGTGCCGCTGGCGATCATCACCAGCGCCTACGATCCGGTGATACGCGCCTTCGCGGAGCATCGTTACTTTCTGCTGCGGCTGCGCGCCGTGCTGCTCTTGCTGTTTATCGCTGCTCTCTGGTTTGGGCTGACACGTTTTGGTCTGTTGGGCGCGGTCGTCTCCATGGTCAGCGTCAACGTCATAGATAGGTTAGTGACGGCGCGCAAGGTTAAAAATATTTTAGGCGTGACGCGCAAAGACTTCGTGCTGCTCAAGGATGTAGGGAAGCTGGCCGTGGCGGCTGCCGCTGCCGGTCTCGCGACGGCGCTCGTGCGCTCGCTTATACTGGGAACGAGGCCGATCTTTATGTTGATCGTTGGCGGGTCTGTCTTTGCGCTGACCTATCTGTTGGCGGTGCTTGTAATGGGTGTGCTCACCACCAACGAGCGCGGAATGATTCAGCACAGGCTCAGCCGTTTTCAACGCCACGCGGCCGACAAGCGGGCCACGGAGACGCTTTAGTCTCGGGAGAAATGAAAAGCAGGCTCTAAGAAGAATAAGGGAAATTCAGAGCCGGGTTTTGTAATACTTAAGGAGAGAGCCTTGATGGCCACAATGACGATGACACGCAAACGAAGGGCAGAGCTGCTGCGCAAAGCCTTCGAGATATTAATTCCGCATCCTGAAGGGCTCGCGCCGAAGGACGTTCTCGCGCGCATAGGCGAGTCTATGGCTCTCTCTGAAAGCGAGCAGCGCACAGCTCCGTCAAGGGCCTTGCGCAGCTTTGAGGAAGTCGTGTGGCTCGGAACGATTGCGCCTGCCAAAGCCGGATGGCTGCACAACGACGACGAGCGTTGGCTGGTGACGGAAGAGGGACAGCGCGCTTACGCCCGGTTTCAAGACCCGGAAGAGTTCCTGAAAGAAGCCGGCAAGCGTTCGGTGCGCGGCAGGGTGTCCGTGCAGTTCCCTAACTTCTACTCGCTGGCCACCAAGACCGCAGACCAGTTGATCATGGAGTACAAGCTCATACGCCGCGTTGGCCCAAGACAACTGCTCGGCAAGAACCTCGCGGGAAACGCCAACTGGCAGGAAGTGCTGCCGCTGCAAAAGCCGCAACGCTTTCTTATTCCCGAACTGAATTTTAGCAGCATCGAAGACATCCTCGCTCATCTGGATTCAATAAACGCGGCCTACTCGAAAGGCGGCCACACCCTTTATCTTCCGCCCGCAGCGTTGCAACAGAGCGGGTTTCAATCCGTGATGAAGCATTACCATGCGGACGCCGGACTAAAGATCATCAAGCATCAGGGGGGAGTCGCCGACAGCACATACATCCTGAACGGTCAGGGCAACGGTCGCGGATACAGCCGATTGCAGAAGCGCGCGACGCACGATCATGGTCATCTGACGCTGGTGGCCAATCTTCTCTACGCGAAGGAACTCGGCCCGAAGCTTTATGATCTGATCGAGTTTCAAACCCAGGATCATCTGTGGACTGCTTACGTCATACAGCACGTCGACGGTCAAGCGCCTGCAATGGAAGAGTGCGAGGCGGGCATTGAGAAGCTGCGCGCGCTGGAAAACGAGGGCTTGATCAGAAACAATATTCCGGACGGGTGGAAGGACGAGGATTTTACTTGTCCGTCGTGCAACGGCAATGCGCTGGTCGATGGTGCTGGGAGATTTCATTACATAGATTTTCAGAATTTTAACCTCGTCGGCTACGAAGCACACCTTCGCGAGACGGCGGAGGCGGCGACGGAGAAGAGCCACTTCGGAACGCCCTACCTGTTGCGCGGAGGCCGCTATCTTTACCAGTCCGTGCCGGGACTGAATCTCTCTGGACGGCGCAACGTCGAAGATCGCATGGTCGTGCTGCGCGAGCTGTTGCAGGAAGCTGGCGTCTCTGTCGAAGGTCGGCTGGTGATGGATGTCGGCTGCAACATAGGGATGATGATGGCGCAGTATTTGAAGCTCGGGGCGCGCTGGTGTCACGGTTGGGATCGCGCCTATGTGACGCCGCACACTGAAGCAATGCTGCGTGCGCTCGGGTGTACACGCGTCACGACGACGGGCGGCGACATCGAAGCCGCACAGCCGCTCGACACAGACCTGCCAGGATTTCTAAAAGGTGCGCTTGAGGGTTGCGTGATCTCTTACCTGGCGGTGCGCGGTCATCTGGGGTGGCTGGACGCTTTGAGCCGCGTGCCGTGGTCGCTGCTGATTTACGAAGGGCATGAGGGCGAGACCGCGAGCGATTTTGAAAAGTATGTCGCCGACTTAAAAGAGCATGTCGATTTCCGCGTGGGCGGCGTGCGCACATACAAGGACGGCGATAGCGACGAGCGCACGGTTGCGCTCCTCATCAGAGATTAGCGAAGCACCTTTAAATTCACGCACGCAGCCGGTCAGATAAACCTGTAAGATAAAGTAGTTCCTGTAAGTTTTATTTTGATGACGCCGACGATACCTAAAAGCGAGCCCAGACCGCCAGACCTCATCAGGGAGCATTACCTGATCGAGAAAGGACTGGCCGAACGATTGCGCCATGCCAGCCGCGAGGAACGCAAGGTTCTCTACACGGCTCTTTATGACGAGCTTTACAGGCGCGTGCCCGCGCACCCGCAACTGACGCGTAAAGCTAACCCAGAGGCGCAGGCCCGCGCCGTCGCGGGGCGCATGACCGTGCTCGGCAAATTTCTACACAGGGACGCGACCTTTCTGGAAGTTGGCCCGGGCGATTGTGCGCTCGCGCTCGAAGTCGCGCGCCTTGTCCGTCAGGTCTACGCTGTCGATGTCTCCGAAGAGATAGGCAAGGGCCTGGAACTTCCCTCCAACTTCGAGCGCGTCATCTCCGACGGCTGTAGCATTCCCGTCGCAGAAGCGAGCGTCCACGTCGCCTACAGCGATCAATTGATAGAGCACCTGCATCCGGAAGATGCGCTTGAACAACTACGCAACATCCACAGGGCACTCGTCGCGGGCGGCGTCTATATCTGCATTACGCCGAACAGCCTGTCTGGGCCGCACGATATTTCCGGCTATTTCGACGAAGTCGCCACAGGGTTTCATCTAAGAGAGTACACTGTCACGGAGCTGGCAAAGATTTTCCGCGCGACAGGGTTCAGGAAAGTGCGCGTGCTCGCAGGGGCGAAAGGATTTCAGTTGGCGCTGCCCGTGGGCCTGGTCAGTTTGACTGAAAGAGCGTTGCGTGTGCTTCCGCACCGTCTCAGAAAAAGAGTGTCGGGCGAGCTGCCCTTAAGGTTGATCTTAGGCATCAGTTTAGTCGCCACAAAATAGTCGGCTTGGCATCAGCATAGATTTTGGTATGAGCATAAACGATCCCGGTTATCTGAAGAAACTCGCATGGTCGCTGCCGTGGCTGGCGCGCTATCCGCTGTGGCGCGCAGCGGAACTGGTGCGCCGCATGAGCGACAAAGTCGAGGGCGGGCCGCAGCAGATTATGCTGATGGTTGCCAATCACTTCGAGCCGGGATGGTCTGACAGGGGCGAGCGTGTGGACTGGGACACGCAGCGCTCAAAGTTAGAGCGCTGGTGCGAACAGGCTAAAAGGATCGGCGACGCCGTGCGCGACCGCGAAGGCGCTGCGTTTCGTCACACACTCTTTTATCCGGGCGAGGAGTATCACGCTCCCTTGCTCGATAGGATGGCCCATCTGCAACGCGAAGGCTTCGGCGATGTCGAGGTTCATCTTCATCACGGAGTAGAAAAATCGGACACGGCTGAGAATCTGCGCCGTGTGCTCGCGGAATTTCGCGACCTATTGGCGGAGGAGCACGTTTGTCTCTCGCGCATGGATGGTGTCGGGCCTCCGATGTACGCCTTCGTGCATGGCAATCTGGCTTTAGCCAACTCCGCCGGCGGAAGATACTGCGGCGTCGATTCGGAGATGCAGATTTTGCTTGAGACGGGTTGCTACGCTGATTTCACTCTGCCGTCCGCGCCCGACGAGTCACAAGTGCCGCGCCTCAACGACATCTACCAGTGCGGTCATCCTTTGACGGAGGCGCGCCCGCACCGCTCCGGCCCGTCCGTGCGCAAGGGTAAGCAGCCAAGTCTTCCGTTGATCTTCACAGGCCCGCTGGTTTTCGACTGGCGACGCCGCGTGAAGGGGCTGCCCGTGCCGAGATTAGATGACGGCGCGCTCGCCGCCAACTACCTGCCGGACTTAAACAGATTCGAGAACTGGCGAGGCGCGCACATAGGCGTTCGTGGGCGACCCGATTGGATTTTTATCAAGCTCTACTGTCATGGGTTCTTTCCGCAGGATGAGTCGGCCATGATAGGCGAGGCGATGCAGCGCTTTCTGGAAAATCTGCTTGAGCTGGCCGAGCGAAGCCGCGCTTTCAAGCTGCATTTTACGACCGCGCGCGAAGCATTCAACATCGCGATGGCAGCCATCGACGGACGCGAAGGCGAGCCGGGGCAGTATCGTGATTATCGTCTTCGCCCGATCATGGGCGAAGGCACTTTGGCCGCCAGCGCGGCTCTACTTGCGACGGAGCAGAAGGAGCAGCAGTCGTCGCCAATCACGCAAGCTGTGAGTTGATTTATGTGTGGAATTGCAGGTCTGGTCGGAGCAGTCGAGAGAAGCGCGGCAAGAGAGCGCGTGCGGCGCATGACGTGTGCGCTCGCTCGTCGCGGGCCTGACGGCGAAGGGTTGGAAGAATGGAGCGATGCAGTCCTGGGCCACAGGCGGCTCGCGATCTTCGATCTGAGCGAGGCCGGACGCCAGCCCATGACGACGCCGGACGGCTCTCTGGGCATCGTCTTTAACGGCGCGATCTACAATTTTCGCAAGCTGCGTGAGGAACTGACGGAGCGCGGCTACGAGTTCCGCAGCCACACAGACACGGAAGTTCTTCTTCACGGATACCACGAATGGGGGATTGACGGGCTGGTTGAAAAAATCCGTGGCATGTTCGCCTTCGGTCTCTGGGACGACAGGGAGCGTAAGCTCTTTTTAGTCCGCGACCGGCTGGGCGTGAAGCCGTTGGTTTACGCCGTGGGCCAAGGTGGGGCAGAGATCGCTTTCGCCTCGACGGTGCGTGCGTTGAAGGCTGGCGGATTGCCCGGCGTGATAGATGAGCAGGCGGTGGTGGAATATCTTGAGTTCGGCTTCGTCACAGATGATCGCGCGATTTACGAGGGCGCTCAAAAAGTCCCGGCGGCCACTATCGTCGAATGGTCTGCTGGAAAGCTACAGGCGCGCACGTACTGGTCGCCGCCGACAGCATCAAGTGTTGGCCCATCCTTTGAAGAAGCGGTCGAAGAGACAGAAGCGCTATTCCTGCGCGCTGTCGAGATGCGTCTCTTTGCGGACGTGCCGGTCGGCGCATTGCTCAGCGGCGGCGTCGATTCGAGCCTCGTCTGCTGGGCCATCTCGAAGCTCGGCGGCGATGTTACGGCCTACACGATTGGCACGCCCGGCGATCCCTGGGATGAAACGGCGGACGCGCGCGCGACTGCCGCAAGGCTCGGCATACGCCATCGCGTGTTAGACCTCTCTCCGGAAGACTCTACAGGGCCGGAAGAGATGATTGCCGCTTACGGCGAGCCGTTCGCCTGCGCCTCTGCGCTCGGAATGCTGTCTGTCTCTCGAATGGTTGCGCCCGAAGCGACCGTGCTGCTGACGGGCGACGGCGGCGATGATGTGTTTCTGGGCTATCCGGAGCACAGACACCTGTGGATGGCCGCAAGGCTCGCGCGATCTCTGCCGAAGGCTTTAGCCAATGGATGGCTCTCACAGCGCGGAAAAATTCCGCGTCACGGGCCGCTGCGTCGCGTCGCATCTTTCCTTGATTACACGACGGGCGGTCTGGGCGCTGTCGCTTCGACGCATGACGGTCTGCCCGCCTACAGGCGCGCGTGCTTACTCGGCGAACGACTCGCATCGATGAATGTTCGGCAGCGTGAGATTGATTGGTCGCTGGATTCCGGACGGCAGGTGCTGGGCCAATTCCTTGAGTACGACCGGCACATGAGGTTTGTCGGCGAGTACCTGACGAAGGTGGACGGAGCGACGATGCATTACGCGCTTGAGGCGCGCTCGCCCTTCCTGGATCAAGACCTATGGGAGTTCGCCGCCGCGCTTCCCTACGACCTGCGCCTGCATCGAGGCAACTTGAAAGCGCTGCTTCGCGAGCTGGCACGGCGACGCATAGGTGATCGTGTGGCGCGCGGGCGCAAGCGCGGCTTCGGCGTTCCCGTTCAGCGATGGATAACGGGGCGCTGGCGCGCACAGGTTGAAGAAAGCTTGCGCGAATCACTGCTGGAAAGGGAAGGCTGGATACGCTCCTCCGCTGCGCTTGAGCAGTTGGAAAGAGCGGCGCGCGAGGGTTGGGCCTCCAAACAGCTCTGGTACATCTTCGTTCTGGAATCATGGCTCAAGGCCGAGCGCCGCGAGCAGACATACTCAAACACAGATGCGATTGAGCAGATCGTCATCAACCAGCCGGCGCAAGGCGCGTCTTCGCGCGAGGCGGACGCAGCCCTTCGCACTGCGGATGAGGGCAAGCCGCAACCCGCTTTGTAAATCCGACAGGGGCGGCGTGCGATACGCGCGCGTCTTGAGCCTAACCTGTACAGACAAACTCTTATGTCAGGGAAACGCAACATACTGCTTTTCATCGGCAGCTTTGAGATGGGCGGCGCGGAGAGCCAGGCCGTGCAACTGGCGCGTCTGCTCGTAGAGGATGGACGCTACCGTGTGCATATCGCCTGTATGAACAAGAGCGGCGTCCTTCTCGAAGAGGTCGAACAGTTGGGGCTCGGAGAGATTCCGGAATACAGGCTGACCAGTTTTTATGATCGCAATACGTTCAGGCAACTGCGGCGCTTTCGCTCCTTTCTGCGAGAGCGCGAGATTGATGTCATGCACGCGCAGGATTTTTACACGAACGTCTTCGGAGTGATGGGAGCGGCGCTGGCGCGCGTGCCCGTCCGCATAGCCTTTCGAGGCGAGACCGGCGGCTGGCGCACGCCCGCGCAGGATAGGGTCGAGCGTATCTCATACAGGCTCGCGCATGCCGTTCACGCCAACGCCGAAGCCGTCAAACAGTATCTGCTTAAAGACGGCGTGCCGGAGAAAAAGATCGTCGTCATCTACAACGGTCTGGATATGGCGCGCGTCAAGCCTCGCAAGGATTTGCCGCGCGAGCAGTTGCTTTCGATGTTCGGTCTGCCGCAAGAACCTCGCCGACGCTTCGTTTCAATCGTCGCCAACATGCGCCACGACGTAAAAGATCATCCGATGTTTCTGCGCGCGGCGGCGCGCGTGCATGCAGAGATACCTGAGGCAGCCTTCGTGCTCGCGGGCGAAGGCGAGTTGACAGACGCTTTGCGCGCACAGGCCGCAGAGCTTGGAATCGGGAGCGACACATTCTTTACGGGTCGCTGCGAGCGCGTGGCGGAACTCCTGGCAATCTCGGACGTGTGCGTGCTTAGCTCAAAGGCCGAAGGCTTCTCGAATTCGATTCTCGAATACATGGCCGCCGCGCGTCCCGTCGTCGTCACAGACGTGGGCGGCGCGCGTGAAGCGGTCGTCGAAGGCGAGACGGGTTATCTGGTCGCCTCCGGCGATGATGAAATGATGGCGGCGCGTATCGTCGAGCTGCTGGGTGATCCCGAACGGGCGCGCACAATGGGTGAGCGCGGGCGAAGCCGTGTCGAGCAGAAATTTTCAGACCGCGCGCAGCTTGAGAATACGCGCGACCTGTACGATAGATTGCTGGCGCGCACGCGTTCGCGTCTGCCGCACGCCGTGAGCAGTGTTCACAGAGAAAACTTTTAAGTGTTGAGACTGTAGACCAAACTTGATCTACCGTTGCTTTTGATTTCCTTAACTGAGCGTTGATGAGCGAGTCCCTGAAAAAATTGAAAAAGCTGCGCGGGCGCTCGCTCGATGAATTGCGCATGCGAGGCCGACAATTGCTCGCCGCACGGCTTGAGAGAACGGGCCGGTCAAGCTTAGCGCGCACGCCTACGGACGAATCCTTGTTCGGCTTGATGGACGCGGCGCGCATAGAGCACATGAGCGCCGAAGGCTTGTTGAGCCATTTTCGCGCGCCCCGCACTCCCAACTTCTTCGCGGCGTTCAATGATCGTGAAAAAACCGTCGCAGAGCTGCGCCGTCGCTTCGGCAAACAAACGGAAGACCGCGTCGTCTTACGCGCGCGTCGTATCTGTGAGGGACGCTTTGACCTGCTGGGCTATCGTGATCTTCAATTCGGCTCAGTGCCGGATTTTCATCTTGAACCGCTGTCTGGGAAACGCTCACCCCTAACGCATTGGAGCCAGATTGACGAGCTTGGCACAACGCTGACCGGAGATAAAAAGATCGTCTGGGAACTGAACCGGCAGCAGTACCTATGCACGCTGGGTCGCGCCTACTGGTACACGGGTGATGAAGTTTACGCAGAGACGGCAGTCGCGCACCTGACCGCGTGGATGGATCAGAACCCGCCGAAGATGGGCGTTAACTGGGCGAGCAGTCTGGAAATCGCTTTCCGCGCCATCTCCTGGCTGTGGGCGCTCCACTTTTTTAAAGATTCGCCCGCTCTGACGGCAGAGGCTTATCTTCGCGCGCTAAAATTTCTTTACCTTCACGCGCGTCATCTGGAAACATATCTTTCAACCTATGCGAGCCCGAATACACATCTGACGGGCGAAGCGCTCGGCCTCTTTTATCTGGGCACGGTGTTGCCCGAATTTCGCGCCTCTTCGCGCTGGCGCGCCACCGGCGCACGCATCATGATAAGTGAGCTTGCGCGTCAAGTCCGCCCCGACGGAGTGTACTTCGAGCAATCCAGCTACTATCACCGCTACACGACGGACTTTTACACGCATCTTTACATTCTCGCACGAGAAGACGGCCAGCACTTGGAAACGTGCGTCGCGGATAAATTAAGCGCGCTGCTGGATCATCTGATGTACATCACCAGACCGGACGGCACAACGCCTTTCTTTGGTGATGACGATGGCGGACGGCTCGTCATGTTGGACGAGCGTGCGCCGAACGATTTTCGCGCGGCGCTCTCGACCGCAAGCCTTCTCTTCGCACGTCCCGATTACAAGTATGTCGCGGGTGAGGTGGCGGAGGAAACACTCTGGCTGCTCGGGCCGGAAGCCATAGAGGCTTTTGATCGACTTCAGGCGCACGCACCCCTTACGACCTCGCGCGCTTTCAAGGATGGCGGTTACTACGTGATGCGCGATGGGTGGACAAAGGCGTCCAACTATCTGCTCGTGAGCTGTGGCCCGCATGGCGCTTTAAACTGCGGGCACTCGCATGCGGACGCGCTCTCGTTTGATGCTGCCGTGCGCGGGCGAACACTTCTGGTCGATCCCGGAACTTACACTTACACGGGTTCAAAGGAATGGCGCGATGCCTTTCGCGCTACGGCCGCTCACAATACGCTCACCGTAGACGACGAGCCGCAGTCAGTACCCGGTGGGCCATTCACCTGGCAACACATTGCGGAGGGTCGCGCGCGCGCCTGGATGAGCCACGAGCGTTTCGATTATTTCGAGGGCATGCATGACGGTTATGAGCGCCTTCACGCGCCCGCCACACACGAGCGCAGCGTACTTTTTGTCAAAGGTGATTACTGGATAATGCGCGACCGCATCCTGACAGCGGGCGCGCACAGCTATGACCTGCGATTTCATTTCGCCCCCGGCGCGAAACCCCTTATCGAAAGCCCGGACACTGCTGCTCCTGCGGTGCGCGAGAGTGAAACGGATGCTCCCGGACTTGATCTCTTCGCCTTCGGGCACGGAGGCGCTTGGCGCACGGAAAAGTCATGGGTCTCGCGCTGTTACGGCGAGCGCACGGCTGCTCCTCTTTGCGTCTTCTCTGCCTCATCAATTGGCCCGACTGACGGCGCATCTAAAGGCACGTCTCAAAGCGTGGAGTTCACGACTTTCCTTATCCCGCGCGCAGTGGGCGAAGACCGCGCAGCCGCAGAGGTGCGCGAGATTGAAGCGGAAGGCGGCAAGGCATTCGAGTTTATCAAAGGTGATGCGCGCGACCTGCTGCTCCTGACCACTACGGCTGTTGGGCCAATGGTTGAAGCAGCGGAGGTCTCGTCCGATTTTCAGTGGGCGTGGTTGAGGTTCGAGCGCGACACCGTAGAATTAAAGGAGATGGTCTTGCTGGGAGGGCGAACACTTAGCATCGATGGGCGGAAGGTCTTCGAGGCTGCGGAGAGCGCCGGATATGTCGTCGCCCGTCGCTTCGGCCGAGAGCTGCGCGTGGAGACGAACGTGAGCGGCGCTTTTACCATTGCCAGCTTCGGCGCGGGGCAGGCTGTGATCGGAGAGCAGTCATACCGATTGAGCGGCGAGGCTATACTTCATTTCGCGGACGGACAGTGGCGCTCTGAAAACTCCTCCGGCCGCAGAGAGCCAGAGACTTTGATGTAGAGCGAGGCGGCACTTACTTTATGTGTGGCATAAACGGAATAGCATTATCGGAGCAATCGCACAGGCGCATTGACGTTGGTCTGCTTGAACGCATGCGCGATGTCCTGACGCATCGCGGGCCGGACGACGAAGGCATCTACGTCAGCGACCGCGTCGGCCTGGGCCATCGTCGTTTAAGCATCGTCGATGTCGAAGCGGGACATCAACCGATGACCAACGAAGACGGGTCGCTACGCATCGTCTACAACGGCGAAATCTATAATCACGCGGATTTTCGCGCAGAGTTGGAAGCGCGCGGCCATACTTACCAGACGCACTGCGACACAGAAACCATACTGCATCTTTACGAGGAAAAGGGCGCTGCCTGTGTTGAAAAGCTGCGCGGCATGTTCGCCTTTGCCATCTGGGACGAGCGCCGTCGTGAGCTGTTTATTGCGCGCGACCGTCTGGGCGTTAAGCCTCTCTACTACGCAGAGGACGCGGACGGCTCGCTCTACTTCGCTTCGGAGATCAAAGCGCTGCTGGCTGCGCGCGCCGTGACTCCTGAGATAAATTTCGCGGCGCTGCCCGATTATCTGGCGAACCATTCGACTTCCGGCGAGCAGACGCTCTTTCGCGGCGTCAAGCGATTGCTCCCGGGCCACACGCTGCTGTGGAAGGACGGCCGCACGGAGATCAAAAAATACTGGGACGTAAGCTTTACCGCCGGTGATGACGAGGGAGAAGCACGCCGCAGTGATGAGCAATACATAGACGAGTGGACTGAGCTTTTCAGGGAATCCGTGCGGCTGCGGCTGATGGCTGACGTGCCGCTCGGGATGTTTCTCTCGGGCGGCATAGACTCATCTGCCATCGCCGCCATGATGAGCAAGATGGTAAGTGAGCCCATCAAGACTTTCTCCGTCGCCTTTAACGAGCGCGAGGCGAACGAGCTTGAATACGCGCGGCTCGTCGCACGCGCCTTCGGCACAGATCATCACGAGATCATTATCGATGCGGAAAAGTTTTTCGCAGCCCTGCCGCAACTGGTCTGGCATGAGGACGAGCCTTTGGCCCACCCTGCGAGCGTCCCGCTCTTTTTCGTCTCTCAACTGGCCTCGCGTCACGTCAAAGTCGTGCTGACGGGCGAAGGCAGCGACGAGACGCTGGCCGGTTATGAACGCTATCGCAAGACTGTCTACAACCTGGCGCTCGGCCAAAAGTATCAATCGCTAACGACAGAAGGGATGCGCAACTTGGTGCGTAGTCGACTTGAAAACGGGAACGGTGGCAGGCTGCGACAAAAGCTGCGGCGCACTTTCCTGTATTTGCCTGCGGAGATTGAAAGCCTCTACTTCGACAACTTCGCCGTCTTCTCGCGCGCGATGCAAGGGGAGCTTTTGACGCCCGAGGCGCGCGAGCGTGCCGGAGTGCTTGATCCTTACACAGACTCTCGCGCTTACTTTGAAACGAATGATGCGGAGACACTGCTTGACCGGCTGCTCTACGCGGACATCAAGACTTATCTGCACGAGCTGTTGATGAAACAGGATCAGATGAGCATGGCTGCGTCTATCGAAAGCCGCGTGCCGTTTCTGGATCACAAGCTGGTAGAGTTTACCGCGCGCCTGCCCGAGCGATTAAAGCTGCGCGGCTGGACGACCAAATATATTCTGCGACGTAGCATGAAGGGAATCCTTCCCGATGCGATTCTCAAGCGCGGCAAGATGGGTTTCCCAGTCCCGCTGGCGAGATGGTTTCGCACATCTTTCCGCCCGGTGATAGACGATTACGTATTGAGCGAGCGCGCCGCCTCGCGCGGCCTCTTCGATCAAACGTTTGTCCGAAGAATCGTCACGGAGCATCAATCGGGCGCGCGCAATCATTCGGAGCGCCTCTGGTCGCTCGTCAATTTTGAAATGTGGATGCGACAGTTTATAGACGGCGAGGCCGAGCGCGAACCCTCGCTCGCTCTGGCCGAGAGCCTTGCTGTCGTGCGCCGTTAAAGAGGAGCGACGGATAATCAGATGCTACAAACTTTAGATCACACACCTGAGGACACAGTCTTGAATGCGCGTGACGCGGCGGGGAAAATTCTTCGTGGCCGCGACATTGTGTGCTTTGCTCAGGACTGGACCGGCGACCCTTTGTCGAAAACTCATCTGATGCGACTGTTCGCGCGCGACAATCGTGTCCTGTGGATCAACTCAATCGGTATGCGCCCGCCGACCGCTTCCAAGTCTGACGTGAGCCGTATCTTTAAAAAACTGGCGGCGGCCACTACTCCTGTGACAGAAGTCGAGCCGAACCTCTTTGTCTTAAGCCCGCTCGCCATCCCCGCTTACGGCAATCCGCGTCTGCGGGCGCTCAACCGGCAGCTGCTTCAATTCCAGGTCAGGCGTGCGATGCGCAGGCTCGGTTTCGAGCGTGCCATCAACTATGTATTTCTGCCCTCCGCAGCGTTGATCGCCGGAAAGCTCGGCGAAGAGATGGTCATCTACCATTGTGTGGACGAGTACGCGGCCTTTTCTGATATTCCTTCTGAGCCGATGCTGGAGCTTGAAGAGCAGCTTATCCGCCGCTCCGATCTGGTCATCACTTCCGCCGAGCTGCTCTATCAATCCAAGATAAAGTTCAATCCGCGCACAGTCCTTGTGCGCCACGGCGTAGATCATGCGCACTTTCGCCGCGCCCTCGATCCGAACACAGTCGTGCCCGAAGACATGGCACACCTGCCGCGTCCCATCATAGGTTTCTTCGGACTGATCGCCGACTGGGTTGATCTGGACTTGATGGCGGTTGTTGCGAAACAGTTTCCAGAGGGCTCGGTGGTGCTGCTGGGCAAAACGACGACGGACGTGTCTGCGTTGGAGAGCCTGCCCAACGTGCATTTCCTTGGACGCAAGCCTTATGAACAACTGCCCGCTTACTGCAAAGGCTTCGATGTCGCGCTGATGCCGTTTCGCATCAACGAGCTGACGCTCAACGCCAACCCGCTCAAGGTGCGCGAATACCTGGCAGCGGGCTTGCAAGTCGTCTCAACTGCGATTCCCGAAGTCGAAGTGCTGGGCCTCTGCCGTATCGGCAAAGATCAGGACTCTTTCGTGCGCGAGGTCAAGGCTGCGCTTGCAGACCCCGGCCCGAGCGCCGCGCGCAGCGATGCCATTCGCCATGAAAGCTGGGAAGCGCGGCTTGAAGAAATCTGTCGTCACATCGCGGACGTAAAAGCAAAGGATGAACGAAGGGATGAGGGATGAGGGCGGAGGGATGAATAAGAAAGCATCCAAGTTGAATCAGCATTCCTTTCATCCCTCATCCCTCCGCCCTCATCCCTTCGTTCCGCGTGCTTGGCGATTCATTGCTGTGGGCGCGCTGGCTCTCGCCGCGTGGTCGCTGCTGGCGTGGGTTGCGGCGCGCGCTCTGATCGTGAGCGCCGAATTGCCGCGCGCAGATGCCTTGGTCGTGCTCAGCGGCTCGGGCGCTTACGTCGAGCGAACACAACACGCGGCGCAGCTCTTTCGACAGGGGCGCGCGCCGAAGATTATCCTGACCAATGACAGTCAACGCGGGCCCTGGTCAATAGAGGAGCAGCGCAACCCTACTTTTACAGAGCGCGCTGTCAGTGAGCTGCGGCGCAGCGGCGTGACGCCTGATCGCATAGAGGTCTTGCCGGACGCGATCTCAAGCACATATTCGGAGGCTCTTGTTTTGCGGCGATACGCTGGCGAGAAGGGGCTGCGCCGGGTTCTGGTGGTGACTTCAAGTTATCATTCGAGGCGAGCGCTGTGGACGCTGCGCCATGTTTTCGAGGGAAGCGGCGTTGAAGTCGGCTTGGAGACGGTCGCGCCGGGACAGCAGATGCCGAGCCCCGCAACCTGGTGGTGGTATCCATCCGCCTGGCAGATGGTCGCGTTGGAGTATCCCAAGCTGATTTATTACTGGCTTCGCTATCGTTAAGCGCGAAGCGCTTCGCAATAGTTCGGCAGCAACTCAAGAAGTGTTGAGAGAGATTTTCGTTACTAGGCATGGAAGGCGAGCAAAAGAGTAGAGCGAAGATTCTGATCCTGGCGATTGCGGGGCTGCTGTTGATGGCCTGCCTGATATACGCCTTCGGTCAGAGACGCCGTCCCGCTTCGCAGCAGGAGCGACCGCGCCGTGTCGCCTCAAGCGCCGCTGCAAAGACGATCAAGGTTTCAGCCAAAGGCGATCTGCAATCAGCGATCAATGCCGCTCAACCCGGCGACACCATCCTCCTCGAAGCCGGTGCTTCCTTCATCGGCCCTTTCACCCTCACTGCCAAATCTTCTCCTAATACCGATTCCTCCTACATCACGATCCGCAC
>DATLMN010000032.1:0-13792 GCA_035537255.1 Pyrinomonadaceae bacterium
AAGTGCGGTCGTGTGTGTCTGACACTTTGGTCAGTCGTGGATAGATTGGAGAGAGCGTAAACAGGTGAACAGGGAAGAGCTTCACTTTGAAGCCGCGATCAATCCATACGGGTGCTCGCCGAAGGTCACAGAGGCGCTTGAGGCGTTTGCGCGCGGCAGAGAGTTTCGCTCTTACGGCGAGCCGACGGCGCTTGAGCTTCGCGAGGAGCTGGCGGCGCACCATGATCTTTCGCCGGAAAACTTCGTCGTCTATAACGGAGCGGGCGAGGCGCTGGCGTGGCTCTTTATCTTTCATCTGTTGATGCGCAGGGGGCATCTCGTCGTTCCGTCGCCTTCCTACGAGCGATTCGTCGAGGCGGGAAAGCGTTGCGCCGCAGAAGTCATAGAAGTCCCGCTCGGCGCTCGCAATTTTTCGCTGCCCGTTGAGCAGTTGATCGAAGAGGGAAAGCGGCGCGGGGCAAATCTTGGGCTCATCAGTAACCCGAACAATCCGACGGGCAATAGTCTGTTGGACGCGGCGGGGCTCTCTAGGTTGTTAGACGAGATGCCGGAGTGCCTGTGGGTCATTGACGAAGCGTACGCAGATTACACCGGCGAGAGTTTTGCGCCGTGGGTGCGCGAGCGCGAGAATCTGGTGGTGCTGAGAACGTTCTCTAAGGCGTACGGGCTGGCCGGGTTGCGTGTCGGGTGCGCAGTCGCGCACAGAAGCGTCGCAGAAGTGTTGTCCGCCTCGCGTCTGCCGTGGGCCGTTAATTCTATGTCGCTCGTCGCCGCACGCGCAGCGCTTAGCGATCAGGAGTATTTGAAAGCGACGGTGGCACGCATTCTTGACGATTGCCGTGAGTTTTACTCTCTGCTCAAGCAGATACCGCACGCCGAAGTTTACGAAAGCGCCGCGAACTTTTTTCTAGTGCGTTTCGACCGCATTGATACTGCGCGCTTGAAAGATTATCTGGCCGCGCGCGGCATGCACGTTCGTAGTCGCCCGGATATGCCGCAGCACCTGCGCATCACCTCACTGCGACCCGACGAAAATCTACGCCTCGTCCGCGTCCTGACCGATTACATTGCGAATGTCGAAGGCTAAGCGCTAAAAACTTCTTCAGCCTGAAGGGCGAAATATATTGGTTTGGTATTACTAATCTTTTGTCTCCTTTATGCCGAACAATGAATATCATTTCGTTGACCGCTGGCGCGTTGAAGGCACGGTCGAAGAGGTCTCCGAAGTGATTGAAGACGCCGTGGGGCTCGTGCGCTGGTGGCCTTCTGTTTATTTCGAGGTTGAAGAAAAAGAGAAGGGCGGAGAGGGCGGCTTCGGTAAATTGATTAGCCTCAGAGCCGGAGGATGGCTGCCCTACACGCTGCGTATAAATTTTCGCACCACTGAATCGCGCGCTCCCCACGGCTTTACTTTAAAGGCTTCGGGCGATCTGGAAGGCACAGGCGTCTGGAGTTTCGAGCAGGACGGGCAGTTCGTCAATATCGTTTACGACTGGCGCGTCCTGGCTAACAAGGCGGTCGTGCGTGCGCTCTCATTTCTCTTAAAGCCGATCTTCGCCTCCAATCATCATTGGACCATGCGACGCGGTGAAGAGAGCCTCAAACTGGAACTGCAACGCCGCCGCGCACGCACGCCAGAAGAAGCGTCGCGTATCCCTGCGCCGCCCGGCCCGTTCCTTCTGCATCGACTCAGTCGCAGAAAAAAGGGTAGCGTCCAAATTTGAATAATAAGTGTCAGCGCCCCCTCGGCGTCTCGTCGGTGAAGATCATTGGACGCAACTCACCGCAGAGTCGCAGAGAGGCGCAGAGATAAACGCAGAGAACTGAATGCGCGTGGCGAGGCGGCGGAGTTGACTTTAAAAATATTCGCTGCTACATACATTGAAAAGAAATGGAGGAACAGATAATGGCTGACGAGAAAGAGCGCAAGACCTGCAAGAATGCTGCGTGTAGCTGTCCGGTTCCGGAGGGGCAGAAATACTGTAGCGCCTCTTGCGAAGGAACGGGCAGCACCATCGAGCTTGATTGCGATTGCAGTCATCCCGAATGCAGCGGCAATTTTTAAGAGCGCATTGCAAAGTACCTTAAGCCACTGAAAGGGACGACGAACTGTCGCCCCTTTCAGTGGCTTTTTGTAAACGCTACGCTCTAAGTTCGTCTCTCTGCCTGCTCGCTTTCCAATGCCTGCTCGGCTTCTTTAACGCTGATCACTTCACCGGGTTTGTGCGTCAGGTTGTAAACCAGCGCCGCGATCACGGCTCCAATCAAGGGAGCGATGATAAATAACCAGAGCTGGCTCAAGGCCCAGCCGCCGACAAAGACGGCTGGCCCAATCGAGCGCGCAGGATTGACGGAGGTGTTAGTCACAGGAATACCGACCAGATGTATCAGCGTGAGCACTAAGCCGATGGCGATACCGGCAAAGCCTACGGGCGCTTTGATGTCCGTCGCGCCGAGCACCGTATAGACCAGAAAGAAGGTCAGCACGATCTCAGTCACCAAGGCAGAGAGCAGGTTGTACTTACCCGGCGAGTGCTCCGCGTAACCGTTGGCGGCGAAACCCGCGACAGACGGATCGTAACCGCTCGGCGTGCCCTTGACGATGAGCAGCAGAATCGCTGCGGCCAGGATAGCGCCCACAATCTGCGCCACTATATAACCGGGCGCGTACTTCGCATCCATCTTCTTGGTAATCAGTATGCCGACGGTGACGGCGGGATTGATGTGACAGCCGGAGATGGGCCCAATGGCATAAACCATCGCGAGCAGCGAGAGGCCGAAGGCCAGCGAGACGCCGAGGAAGCCTATCTCCTCACCGGCCAAGACGGCGCTGCCGCAACTGGCGAAAACGAGGACGAATGTGCCGACGAGTTCAGCGACATATCTGTTCATCTCTTTGTCTCCTTTTTGATTTGCCTTCGGGCGACGCCGCGACTTTTGTGCAGGGAATGCTTGATGGGCAGCGCTCTTTAAAGAGCGCTACAGCTTGATCTTTCCCGTCACTATATCTTTCGCCATCACGAAATCGCCGAACAGGCTATAGAGCGGATAGTGAAACGTGGCGGGCCTGTTCTTCTCGAAAAAGAAATGGCCGACCCACGCGAAACCGTAACCGCAGAGTAACATGATAAGCAGCAGCTTCCAGTTCAGGGTGATAAGAAAAAAGAGCAGGAAAGAGAGCGCCAGTATTGTTCCGGCGAAGTGTAGCCGCCGACACGTAGGGTCGGAATGCTCTGACAGGTAAAAAGGATAAAAGTCAGCGAAGCTTTTATACTGCTTGATCTCCACGACGGTTTACCTCTCTTTCAAAGGGCGTTGCGAATTTAAAGAGCGAGGAAGGCGCGTCTGTTTACTGTTCCGTTTCCTCCTGCTCTGCGAATAGTAGCTCGTAATCTTCTGGACGCGCGGGCGCTGTACGCACAAGCCGCAGATTCTCTTCGACGTGCTCGCGGCGACTCATGCCGATCAGCGCCGTCGCAATGCCCGGAGTCGAGCGCACGAATTGAATGGCCGTCTGCGTGTCCGTCGCGAGCGACCCTAAGGGTTCGCGTATGTGATCCGGCAGACCACGCGCCACCTTGCCCTGCAAGGTCGAAGAGCTGGCGACGACCGTCACGCCGAGCGCGCGCGCCGCTTCAAGCATAGAGACCTGCTCGCCCGCCAACGCTTGATTGCGCAGCGTGAGAGCTTCCGGCATCGCCAGATTAAAGGGAAGCTGAACGAAACGAAAACCGTGCTCAACTCCCGCGACGGAGCGCGCCAGCTCCGTCATCCGTTTAAGCGAAAGATATTCGCGTGCCTCAGGTGCGACGCGAAAGCCGTTCCACGTCGCGACGCCGTACATGCGCAATCTGCCTGCGGCGCGCTCCTGCTCAAGCTGCTCGAAAGCGGCGCTGATGCGCGCGTCAAACTCTGCGCGCGTAACTTCGCTGAGCTGCGATTCCGGATTGTGTATGTAGTAAACATCGACGGAAGCCAGCCCCATGTTCTTGAGCGATTGGCCCAACTGGTGTTCCAGGTAACGCGGCGTCATGCAGTGGCTGCCCCCCGCGATGTCAGAGAACTGTGCTACGCCCGTGCGGACAAAAGTCTCTTCGACATACTGGCGCACGTTCCCGGGCGGAGCGCCGTCAAAGGGCAAGTAACCGCCCTTGGTACAGATGACGAGTTCTTCGCGCGCGAAGGAAAGCTCGCCGGTTAGCTGAGAAAGCGCAGCGCCGATTGATCTTTCGCTGCGCTGGAAACGATAGTTGGCCGCAGAGTCTATGACGTTGACGCCAAGCTCAGCGGCGCGCACAACGGCCGCAGCGTAGCGCTCGTCCGTTGCTTCGTCCGGTCGGCCCAGATAAGTACCGATCCCGATTGAGGAGAGCCACAGGTTCTGCTCAAGGCGGAAATGGTTCTCCGCACTCTGTTCTTTGAAGCGGTCGCGATAACGGGCCGTGCCGTCAAGCGTCGCGTAACCTTCGATAGACATAAAATTCCTTTGCTCTCTTATCCCTTCATACGCGCGCGAAAGAACTTGAGCGTGCGCTGCCAGGCATCTGCGGCGGCCTCTGCGTTGTAGGCTTCCGGGCGCGTGTCGTTAAAGAATCCGTGCTTGGCTCCCGGATAGATTTTGATGTCGGCCTGTTTGCCGGCCTTCTTCAATGCCGCCTCGAACTCTTTGACCTTGTCGGGCGGGATGCCCTGATCCAGCTCGCCGAAGTTTCCAAGCAGTGGGCACGATACCTGCGGCACAAGCTCAAGCAGTGTGCGCCCGTAAAAGATGACAGCTCCCGCAAGGTCTTTCGTGTGCGTCGCTATCTGGTAAGAAAATCCGCCGCCCATGCACCAGCCTATAGAGACCATACGCGGCGCACGTTTATTCAAGGTCTTCATGAAATCCAGCCCCGCCTGCATGTCTTTGATCGCAACTTCGGTCGGAATGCTGGACGCCGCTTTGCGAAGCGCCGCCATATCTTTATCATCCTTGGGCGGCTCTTGCGCGGCGCGTACAAAAAAGTTCGGAGCGAGCGCCAGATAGCCTTCGGCGCTGATGCGGTCGGCGATAGATTTTATATGATCGTTGAGGCCGAAGACTTCATGTATGACTAGGACAGCGCCTTTGGGCGTGCCCTTCTTGTTTCGCGACAGGTAAGCCGGAATACTAATATCGCCGCTTTTGTATTCGATCATCTCGCCCCGCAACGCAGGGGCTGCCGTTTGAGTCCTGTTCTGGTTGCCCGCGCCCGTCGTCCCGCCGTTTTGTGCTGCGGCACTGCGGGCGGCCGTCGTGACAAAAGCGGCGGTGGCCGTGCCCTCCAGAAATTTTCTGCGCGAAACCTTCGTGTTGATGTTTCCAGCCTTCTTCTCTTTTTTCTCGCTCATCCCCTTTTTCGCTCCCGTCTTAATTCTTCTGACGATCAACTGGGTGCGCGCTCGTCTGTTGCGCCTTACACTCTAACGAAAGAACAGCGCCCGCCGGGTATCGGCAAACAAAAGCGACCCCCGGCTCATAGCAGATTCGGCTCAATCCCTTTAAAGAGAAATTCTGGTTCAAGTTTTCGGACGTGCCCAAACTATACCCGCGACGAGTGCGCCACGGCAAGCATCGCTTCATCGAAGCCGCGACGGTGTGTTAAAAACAGTAAGCGCTAAAGAGATCAAGGGTATCAAGCAGAGATCAATGAGCGATTCAAACAATCAGCAAGACGACGCGGCGCGGCGGCAGCGGAGGGCTCGTCCCTCTTCACTGGATATTCCGGATGACATGATGCAGGCGCTCTCTGATGGCGCAGTCAAGCTCGTCACTGATTACTTTGCGCGCGTGCCTGAGCTGGATATTTTCCCTAAGGGGACGGCTGAAGAGCTCGCCACTCTTGTGCTCGGCGATCATGCAGAGCTGCCGCTTGATGGAAGAAAGCTTGACGAAGTGCTTGCTGATTGCCGTGTGATTATGAGTGAGAGCCGCCACAACGGCCAGTCTCGATTCTTCGGTTACGTCGCTTCGCCCTCAACCCCTGTCGGAGCTTACGCAGACCTGCTGGCCTCTGCGCTTAACGCCAACGTGACATCCTGGCGCTCTGCTCCGGCGGCGACCGTGAGTGAAAAAACGGTCGTACGCTGGCTCTCCACACTGATCGGTTACGGCGCGGACGCAGAGGGGCTGCTCACCAGTGGCGGCTCGCTTGCGAACTTGAACGCGCTCTTCATCGCGCATCGCTCGCGCGCAAGTGGGCAAGTCTCGCGGCGCGGATTGTGGGGCGAGACGCGTATGACACTTTACGCCTCCGATCAGATTCACATGTCTATCCCGAAGGCTGCGGACGTGCTGGGGCTCGGGCGCGATCAGTTGCGGCTCGTCAAAACGGATGCACGCTTTCGACTCGACGTGCGAGATTTAAGAGAGCGTATTAAAGCGGACATTAAGGAGGGGCTCAAACCCTTCTGCGTGGTGGCGAGCGCGGGCACTGTCAACACGGGTGCTGTCGATCCGCTCGCAGAGATTGCGCGTATCTGCGCGGAGTACGATCTATGGTTTCATGTTGACGGCGCGTATGGCGCTCTGGGCTCGCTGGACGAACGCAAGCGCACTCTCTTTGACGGCATCGCACGCGCAGACTCCGTCTCGCTTGACCCGCACAAATGGCTCTACGCGCCCGTCGATTGCGGCTGTCTGCTGTTTCGTGATGCGGCCCAAGCAGAGCGCGCCTTTGCGACCAACGACGCCGATTACATCAAGGTACACGAAGAGGCGACAGGTGAGAGCTTTGCGTTCTGGGATTACGGCCTTGAGCTGTCGCGAAGATTTCGCGCGCTGAAAATCTGGATGATGCTCAGCTATTACGGCGAGCGCCGCGTCCGCGCAGCAGTCAGCGAGGACAACGACATGGCCGCCTACTTTGCAGAGTGCATCAATGCGGCGGAAGATTTCGAATTGCTCGCGCCGGTGGAGCTGAGCATCTGCTGCTTTCGTTATGTGCCGCCGGGCATTCGTCAAAGGCTCGCAGAAACGGACGACGCGGCAGAGCGTGCGCGCCTCGGTGCAGAGCTTGACGCTTTGAACGCGCGTATCATGCACAGCGTCCAGCGCGGAGGCCGCGCTTACATTTCAAACGTCACGCTTAACGGTAGCTACGGTCTGCGCGCCTGCATCATCAACTTTCGCACGACGCCGGAGGACATCGTCGTGACGCTTGAAATCGTGCGCGAAGCGGCGCGTGCGATCATTAAAGAATAGTCCGGACGGAATCTGCGCGCTGAAAATTGAAATTTCAAATTCGAGGTTTGAGATGGCAAATCACAAATCGCAGATTTTAAATCAAGCATTCAAACTGAACCTGTTTAGCATTTGAAACAGATCGTCGTCAGAGGGGCTTAAAGTTGCTGTCTTCAATAATAGAAGGTGGAGAGAACAAGTTCGGGCGCGAGTTGGAAGTTGCGCGCCGTCTGGCACGCGAGGCCGGAGCGCTGGCGCTCGAATACTACGACCGGCCGTTGCACGTCGAGCAGAAGCAAACAGCCGACGACCGCGAGCCCGTGACGGAAGCTGACCGCGCCGCCAACGCATTGATCGTCGCCGGAATTCGTCAGGCGTTTCCGGACGACGGAATTCTCGCGGAGGAGTCCGTCGATACTTCGCGCCGGCTCACCAAACGGCGCGTCTGGATGATTGATCCGCTGGACGGCACGAACGGCTTTATCGCGCGCGACGGTGATTTCGCCGTCCAGATCGGCTTGGCCGTCGAAGGCGCAAGTATCTTAGGCGTGGTCTACCAGCCGCTTCCGGATGTTTTGTACTGGGCAGTCGAAGGGCTTGGATCATGGATAGAGCGTGCGGGACTGCCCACGGAGCGCGCAAGCGTCTCGACGCACAGCGAAGTGTCAAAGATGCGGCTGGCCGCGAGCCGCTCGCACAGAAGCCCGCGTATGGACAGGGTGTTAAGCCGACTCGGCGTCAAAGAAGAGGTGCGGCGCGGCTCTGTCGGCATCAAGATCGGCCTTATCATAGAGCAGCAGTGTGATCTTTACGTTCATCTCAGCCCGCGCACAAAACAGTGGGACACGTGCGCGCCGGAGATTATTCTGCAAGAGGCCGGAGGCCGCCTGACAGACCTCTTCGGATTTCCGCTCGGCTACAACGTGGAGGACGTGCAGAATCGCAACGGCCTCGTCGCCTCAAACGGCGCGGCCCACGACCGCGTGATCGCAGGGCTCGCGCCGCTGCTTGAGGAGTTCGGACGGGAAAGAATAGATGTCGGAACAGATGTCAGATACTAGATGTTAGATGATGGTGCTTGATCTATGATGTGATGGCGTGTATCTGTAAATGTCAGCGACCGGTCTCCGACTGACATCCGGCATCTGACACCTAACATCTGCTTTTTATTGTGGGCATTCGACCCAAAATCTTCCTCATCTTTTTCGCCTTCGGCGTCGTGCCGGTGCTGGTGCTCGTCTACGTTAATCATCTCAACGGCGTAGAGGCTGTCGAAAGGGTGTTGCGCGCCGATCTGGAGCATGAGATGGCGCTCGTCGCGAAGGGCGTCGAAGCGCGCCAGCGCGAACAGGAAGAGAGTCTGAAAGAGCTTGCGCGCCTGCCAGCCTTGCGCGCCTACGTGCAGAGCGCGAAGCAGACTGGAACATCAACACCGACGCCGAAGCCAAAGCCGACGCAAACCGGCGCTCCCGTCAACATACCTTCGACAGAACCCGCAGCCGACACAGAAGCAGCAGCAGTGCCGGGGGACGTGCGCGCGGAGATAAATGCTTTCCTCAAGAGCAAGTATTACGCGGGCGTGACCTGCCTGAGTGTAGATAGACGGGTGCTGGTTCAATTCGAGATTGATTCACGCGCAAACGCTGGCGAGGCTGTGCGCTATCGAACGCGGGATTTTCTCTCAAACGGTAACGCGGACGAGCGCGTCTGGTCTGTGGGGGAGATCACGCCGCTTCGCGCTCCGCCCGCGCTCGTCCCCACGGGGATGATCCTGCGCTACACCGTCCCAGTCTTCGTCTCGGAAGAGGGAGCGAGCGCACGGCGCGGCGCGCTGGTCACGGACATGAAAGTTGACGCGCTCTTTAGCCGCTCTGCCGGTGGTCTGGCGGAATCTCCCGGAGCAGTCGCGCTTGATTCCGAGACGGCCGCGACCGGCGCAGAGCGCACTATCTTGGCGCTCGATCCCAAAGGCAATACCATTTATCACTCCAACCCCGCGCTTCGCTATCAGCCCGTCAGTAGCGCTATGCCCACATTCAACGCGGTCGCAGACCTTATGCTTAAGACCGAGGGAGGCTCGGCCTTTTATGATGCGACGGGCAGTCGCTGGCTGGTCGTCTATCGCCGCCTTGCGCAGGCGGATGCCTCTCTGGCTGTGGCCGGTAATTACTCTACGGCCGTCGGTAGCCTGCGTAGCAGAGGCTTCGTCAGTCTCGTCCTGGCCCTCCTGATAGGCATCCTGACAGCAGTGATCTTAAGCGTCGTCGTGGGCCGCACGGCACGCAGCATAGAGCGCGTCACAGAGGGCGCGGTGGCGATAGCCGGGGGACAACTGGATCAACGTATAGAGGTGCGCTCAAGCGACGAGACCAGGCTGCTGGCCGAGAGCTTCAATATTATGACAGACCGTCTGCGCGAACAGATGGCGCGCGAGGCAGAGATGCGACAGTTCCAGGCATTCCTGCGCCTGTCTGCGATGATGACGCACGACCTGAAGAACGCCATCGCCGCGCTTTCCATGATCGTCAGTAACATGGAACGCCATTTTCATCGTGAAGAGTTTCGCGCCGACGCTATGCGCTCCCTTACGCTCGCCACGGATAAGCTGCGCGCGATGGTCGCCAAACTGAGCGGCCCTGTCGAGAGCCTCAGCGGCGAGTACAAAAGACCGATGCCGACCGATCTTGTTCCGCTTATCCAGCGCGTGCTCGACGCGACAGTCCTTCAGGCGAGCACGATTCGATTAGAGACACGGCTGCCCGATAGACTCGTCGCCCCCGTCGATGCCGAACGCATCGAGCGCGTCATAGAGAATCTGATCATCAATGCGCTCGAAGCGATGGGCAGCGGCGAAGGCAGGCTCACCGTAGAGGGCGGTGAGGACGCGCCGGGCAAGCTTTTTTTCAGCGTCGCAGACACAGGCCCGGGCATGACGGAAGAGTTCCGGCGCACGCGCCTCTTCCGTGCTTTTGCCACGACCAAGCGAAAGGGGGTCGGCCTGGGGCTCTATACCTGCCGCGAGGTCGTCCGGGCGCACGGCGGGCAGATAGAGGTGGAATCACAGGTCGGCTCTGGCACTTGCTTTCGCGTCGTGTTACCATCTGCCGCAGATCACGTGGCTTAAGGGATATTGCGTTTTTCTTTGCAGCGAATCCTGTAGACGCACGTGCGCGTAAGTATCCCGCAGTTTTTCCAGCAATAAATGAGCGAGCAAAGTCTGTCACTGGTAGTACCAGCGGCGCTTTACTGACTTTATCTGTCGTGGACGTGTTGCATCTACCTCGCAGGCAACCGTGCAGAATGAGAGTTTGATGAGCGAACAAACACAGGCGAAGATCACTGTGCTGGTAGTTGACGACGACGAAGCCGTGCGTCGCCAACTCTACTGGGCGCTCGACGAAGAAGAGTATCGCGTGCTCGAAGCAGGCGCGCGCGCGCAAGCTGTAGAGCTGCTCGAACATGAAAAGATCGACGTAGTCTTGAGCGACCTGCGCCTCCCGCCTGCGCCAGATGATATTTCTGAGGGGCTGGCGATCATCGAAGCGGCGCGCGCGCAGCACCCGCCAGTTCCAGTCGTCGTCGTGACGGGAAGCGAATCAAAACGCGCGGCGCTCGAAACCGTCCGCCGGGGTGCTTACGGTTTCTTCGAGAAGCCTTTCGATCCCGACGAGGTGCTGCACATCGTTCATCAAGCGGCGCGCACACACCGCTTGGAGCAGGAGATACTCTGCCTGCGCTCTGCCCTGAATGCGCGGCGCGGGTTCGATCATCTGGTCGGCACGAGCCCTTCGCTTGAAAAAATCCTGAAGCAGGCACGCGCCGTCGCGCAGACTTCCGCCACCGTACTTCTGACAGGAGAAAACGGGACGGGCAAGGAGTTGATCGCGCGCGCCATCCATGAAGAGAGCCCGCGCGCCGCCGGCCCTTTCGTCGCCGTCAGTTGCGCAGCGCTGCCCGAATCGTTGATCGAGTCGGAACTGTTCGGGCATGAGAAGGGAGCGTTTACGGGCGCGACCGCCGCGCGCAAAGGACGTTTTGAGCTGGCAAACGGCGGCACGCTCTTTCTGGATGAGATAGGCGAATTGACGCCAGCCGTGCAGGTCAAGCTGTTGCGCGTCCTACAGGAGCGCGCCTTCGAACGTGTCGGGGCGACCAAAACTCTGACGGTCGATATAAGACTGATCGCCGCGAGCAATCGTAATCTCGAACAGGAAGTCGAAGCGGGACGCTTTCGCCGCGACCTCTTTTACCGCCTCAACGTCGTGCCGCTTATTTTGCCGCCCTTGCGCTCGCGCCCGGAAGATATTCCGCTGCTGGCCGCGCATTTTGCTGCCAAGGCTGCGGAGAAGCACGGACGACAACCGGCAGAGCTTGAACCGACTTTGATCGAAGCATTGCTGGAATACGAGTGGCCCGGCAATGTGAGGGAGCTTGAGAACGTCATCGAGCGACTCGTGGTCTTAAGCGTGGGCTCACGGCTCGGCGTAGAGTTTCTGCCGGAGAATATGTTGCGCAGTCTGCCCGGCGCGGCCATCCATGACGAGACGACGCTCGAAGGCGCTATCGCCGCGCTCAAGCGCCGCCTGATCGCCTCTGCCTTGCAGAGCGAGGGCGGCAATAAGGTGGCCGCCGCGCGCCGCTTAGGGATCAGCCGCTCCTACCTGCACAGATTGATCAGCGAGTTTGAAGCGACCGAGCCGCAAACCACGGAGAAGGGATGAGGGCGCGGCGATGAGGGATGAAGTCATCGCCTCCATCGCTCCTTAAAACTCAGATCAGTAATCTCACAAAATCGAGTGGTGTCCTGGATTAATTCTCTGCGCGTAACTCCGCGTCTCTCTCTGCGACTCTGCGGTGAGATGTTTTCAATGCGATTCACCGCCGAGACGCAGAGAGCAACGCCGAGGGAGCGCTGAGAGTTGTTATTCAACTTAGGACAGTACCCAAAATCCCCTTGCCGGATTACCGGATCAAGCTTTATCTTATGTCCGTGGGAATTTAGGTAAAACCGCCGCTTATAGTATGAGCAATATCAAAAACATTCTGACCGTCATCGCCTTTATCCTTGCAGCCATCGTTGCGCTGTCTCTCGTCGGCATGGTTATCACGGCGCTTCAGTACCTGTTCTGGCTCGGGGTGATCTGTATCGCGGCGGTCGTGGCCGTCAAGCTGTTCAAGAAGACGGACGCGCCGCAGCTCGAAAGCAAAAGTTACGTGAAAGAGTTAAAGAGCGCCGAGCGCGCTCTAGAGGAATACAAACGACAGACCTCTTCAAAGCCATAGCAGACTTTCCTCTCTCAGTTCCCAACGCTCTCTTCCTCCTGACTGAATCGCGCAAAAACTCTTGCTCGCCTCTGTCTACAAATGTGGACACTGTGGCTGGCTCAATGTCGCCTCTCGTGTACAGGTAAAATTTCTTGCAACTGGCGCGCAGTCGCGATTTTCCTAACAAAAAGCGCATCACGGCGCTCGCGCTCTCGGTGGTACAAGCGTTGCAAGTATAACGGTCAGCTTGAATTGAGAGAGATATGAATGAAGCCTAGAGTTTTGATTGTCGATGATGATGTCGCGATTACGCAGCAACTGTTCTGGACGCTGTGTGATGATTACGATGTAACGACGGCCAACGATTTACAGACGGCCCTGCGGCGCGCGACCATCTACGAACCGGAGGTCTCTATACTAGACCTGCACCTGCCGCCCGTGATGGACACGCCCGAAGTGGGCATGCGCATTCTTGGGTTTATCAAAGACCGCTTCCCTTCGTCGAAGGTGCTGGTGGTCAGCTCGGCCTCGGACATGGAGATGCAGGAGGCCTGTCTCAAAGAGGGCGCGGACGCTTTTCTGGGCAAGCCTTTTGATGTCGAGCAACTGCTCGCGGCCGTGCGGCGTTACGCGCCCGAATACAGGCTCGACGCCGTATAAAGAGGCACACAGGTTTTTGGTTGACGCGAAGGCAAAAGACCTACTTGCAGAGCGTCAAAGATGACGATGAGCAAAGCTGAATATACATTGCTGGCGGTCGTGATCGGATTTTATGCGCTGCTCTTTGCGTACCTGTTGACGAGAGCCTGCGCCGCAACTATTCAGGCCCTGTGGCCTGCCGCCGAGAAGGTCGCGAAAGTTTCGCCGACTTTAAGAGCGCGCAACAGTAGAAGCAACAAAGCCTGGACACGCGCCGTGTGGCGCGGCGCATTAGCGCCCGACACGAAGCAGGGCAAGCGGGCGGCGGCCATGACCGCCTGAGAGAGACGCGTAGAGAGCCCGCACGAAGAGTTCTTTGCCAAGGAATAGTTCCGGCCGCTCGCCCCACTTGAGAGGCCGTCAGTGCCCCGCGCAGAACGGAATCCCCTCCCGTCGCACGGAGCCACGAAGCCCCCGCACCTAAATGACTCCTGCCCAGAGTCGCGGGGGCTTCTCTTTTTCTTTAAGCTGATCGCATCTTCGCCTCCTCTTGACAATCTTGCGACAAGGTTTCAGTAGTGGTCGCTGAAAGAGCACAAAGTGTCCGAACAGTTATTCCGCAGTCACAGATAAATCCACGCCTCGCGCTCATCCGTATCTATCGTTGATGAACGCCACAAACACTGC
>DATLMN010000033.1:0-11794 GCA_035537255.1 Pyrinomonadaceae bacterium
AGGCGATCTGCAATCAGCGATCAATGCCGCTCAACCCGGCGACACCATCCTCCTCGAAGCCGGTGCTTCCTTCATCGGCCCTTTCACCCTCACTGCCAAATCTTCTCCTAATACCGATTCCTCCTACATCACGATCCGCACCTCTGCTCCCGACTCTGCGCTGCCCGCTGCCAATGAACGTATCTCTCCCTCTTATGCCGCAGTGATGCCGAAGCTACTCTCGCCTGGCACTAACTTGCCTGCTTTAGAGACGGTGGCCTATGCGCATCACTACCGCTTTATCGGAGTAGAGTTCGCGCCCAAGGACGCATCAGTGTATGTCCGTGAGATCATTCGCTTGGGCGACGGCTCACGCTCGCAGAACACGATGGAGATGGTTCCGCATCACTTAATCTTTGACCGCTGCTACATCCACGCGCATCCGACGCAGGACACGATCAGAGGGATCGCACTCAACAGCGCGGAGACATCGATCATCAACAGTTACATCTCGGAGTTTCACAGCAAGGGGTTCGACGCGCAGGCGATCTGGGGATGGAACGGGCCGGGGCCATTCCATGTGGTAAACAACTATTTGGAAGCCAGCGGCGAGAACTTCGGCTTCGGCGGAACCTTGCCCGGTGTGCCGAACTTGATTCCCTCGGACATAGAGTTTCGCCGTAATCTTGTCAGTCGCCCACTCGCATGGAAAGGTCGTTGGCAGATCAAGAATCTGTTCGAGTTAAAAGCCGGACAGCGAGTTTTAGTTGAAGGCAACATCTTTGAGAACAACTGGGCGGATGCGCAGGCCGGGTTCGCCGTGCAGTTGACCGTGACGAACGAGGAAGGATTGCAGCCGCGCAATAATATCCGCGACGTGACGTTTCAGCACAACCTGTTTCGGCACTGCGGCGGCGGCTTCAATCTGCTCGGAATAAACAATCTGCATCCGGGACAGCAGATGACCAATATACGCATCGTCAATAATCTTTTGGAAGACATCAACGGATTGAAGTGGGGCGGGAGCGGCTATTTTATTCAACTGACGACGACGGCCGATGTGACGGTCGATCATAATACTGTGATTCATACGGGCAACATCATCAGCGCCTACGAGACCGCTAATAATCCTGGTGAGTCTAGCGGGTTTGTGATGACCAACAACATCGTCATGCATAACGAGTATGGGATTTTCGGAGGCGGACAATCGCCCGGCATGGCTTCGATCAATGCCTATTTCCCGAACGGAGTATTCAAACGCAATGTGATGGTCGGGGCTGATGCAGACAAATATCCCAGAGATAACTTTTATCCGCCGACCATCGCCGACGTAAAGTTCACGGATCGTAAGGGCGGAGATTACAGGCTGACGGCGGAGAGCCGTTACAAGGGACGCGCGACGGACGGCAAGGACATAGGCTGCGATATTGAAGCGCTCTTCGCGGCGATTGGGACGGCTGCGCGTTGATTTCCGACGGCGGCGGCGCGCTGATTTTCGTTGATGCCTGTTAATTTCTGCGGGCCGAAGACGAGCCGTTTGTGCTACACTCAAACGGTCTTAAATCATGGCTGTTTTCTCATCCGGCTAAGAACTTCACGGCCCGATTCAACAGCAGTTCATCAAAGGAGCGATCACGAACGTTATGGCTTTGCCCCAGGGTGTCACAGATTTTCTCAACGATAGCGCCAGGAGCGCCGGCGCGGAACAGCCGCAATCAGGCGACGATCTTTTTCGGTCGGGTGTGCTCGACAGCTTCGCGCTGGTGGATTTTGTCACCGTGCTCGAAGAACAGTGCGGCATAAAGGTTCCCGATTCGGACGTTAACCCCGCCAATTTCCAGACCATCGAAACGATTGAACGTTACGTAGAGTCGCGCAAAGGATAAAGAGCAGTGACGGCTTTTATCATAGGCACAGGCACGAGTGTGCCCGAAGGTGTGGTGACGAACGAAGAGATCGCCGAGCGGCTTGGTCTCGCCGCCGAGCAGATTTTCAAATCCTCCGGCATACGACGCCGCCGCTGGGCCGCGCCCGGCACGACGACCAGTTCCTTGGGCGCTGCCGCGCTCAGTCATGCGTTGGAGGATGCCGGTCTTCAAGCGGCAGATGTGGACTACCTGTTGTTTGGCACGATGACGCCGGACCGCTTTATTCCGGGCAGCGCCTCCGCCGTACAAAAACAGACGGGTCTGGGTGAAATTCCCTGTCTGGATATTCGCGCCACTTGCTGCAATACGCTCTACGGCCTGCAACTGGCACGCGCGCTCGTAGAGTCCGGCGCGGCGCGAAACGTCGCCGTCTGTCTGGCGGAGATTCAGTCCGCCTGGCTCGATCTGTCGGCGGCCTCAGGCACAATCTCTATGCTCTTTGGCGACGGCGCTGCGGCGCTGATTGTCTCTTCTGAAAAAAGAGAGGGCGCGCTTGAGATCATAGACATACTGCTTGGAACGGACGGCGCTTACGTAGATGATCTGGGCATTCGTTGTCCGGGCACGGAGTTCGGGACGGCGCGATCATACTCATCCGAAGAACATGCTGCGGATTATGCCGCGCGCATGGTGGGCCAATCGGTCATCATTCAGGCCACGCGCAAAATCACAGCCGCCAGCCAGAAAGTGCTTGGGCGAAATAACCTCACGCCGGACACGGTGCGCTGGATGGTTCCGCATCAAGCCAACGCGAATCTTTTAGCGCAGGTGGCGCGCGCTATGCGCTTTCCCGCAGAGGGTTTGGTCAGCGTGCTGGAAGATTTCGGCAATACTTCTTCGGCCTCGATGGGCATTGCGCTCGACACGCTGCGTCGTTCGGGCCGAATACAGGCAGGGGATTACCTGCTGCTTCCGGCCTTCGGCTCGGGCTTTACCTGGGGCGCAGGTCTGTGTCGCGCGTAGCTCAAGTCAGTACCGCCTGCGGTCGCGGGCGGGTCGCGCCGTTACCAATACCCGCCCGAGACCGCAGGCGGTACTGACACGCGGCTGTCTGCCGCGCCTTAAGACGACCTCTTATCCGGCTTGAAGCAGTCTCTCCTCAGACCGCAACATCCCCCGCGCTACTATTACCTGGACAAGCTCTTCGGTTATGCTTAGAGGTTCGGGAGCGGCCCTTCGCGGACGACCGGCGAGGGCGTCAGGCGAGTGCGGCTCAGCAAGCAAGCTTTTTATCAAGATGCATATCCTCGGAATCTCTGCTTACTATCACGACTCTGCGGCCTGCCTTGTGCGCGACGGAGAAATCCTCGCTGCCGCGCAGGAGGAACGCTTCTCGCGTAAAAAGCATGACCATCGTTACCCGGCGGCGGCCGTGGAGTTTTGTCTAAAGCATGCCGGCATCACCCCGGAGCAAGTTGATCTGGTCGCTTTCTATGACAAGCCGCTTTTGAAATTCGAGCGGCTGCTGGAAACCTACCTCGATTATGCTCCGAGCGGAATCCGTTCGTTCCTGATGGCGATGCCGCTGTGGCTGCGCGAAAAGCTCTGGATACGCGAGCAGGTCGGCAGGCAGAGCGAATACAAAGGCAAAGTCCTCTTTACGGAGCATCACGAATCGCACGCGGCGAGCGCCTTTTTCCCTTCGCCCTTCGAGTCTGCGGCTGTCCTGACGATGGACGGCGTCGGAGAATGGGCCACCAGCAGTTTCGGATATGGAAAGGGCAACGAACTGCACCTGTTAAGTGAGCTGCATTTTCCGCACTCGCTAGGCCTGCTCTATTCGGCCTTCACTTATTACACAGGCTTTAAGGTCAACTCGGGCGAGTACAAGGTGATGGGACTTGCTCCTTACGGCGAGCCGCGTTACGTGCAACGCATCCTCGACGAGATCATAGACCTGCGCGAGGACGGCAGCCTGCGCCTCAACATGAAATACTTCAACTACTGTCAGGGGCTGACGATGACCGGCGCGTCCTTTGACAGATTGTTCGACGGGCCGCCGCGCAAACCCGAAGCGGAGTTGACGCAAAGAGAGATGGATCTGGCGCGCTCCGTTCAGGAAGTGACGGAGCTTGCGATGCTGCGCATGGCGCGGCATGTTCACAAAGAGACTGGCGAGAAAAATTTGTGTCTGGCGGGCGGCGTGGCGCTTAATTGCGTGGGCAACGGGCGTATCCTGCGCGAAGGGCCGTTTGAGAATGTCTGGGTGCAACCGGCTGCGGGCGATGCGGGTGGCGCTCTCGGCGCGGCGCTCTCCGTCTGGTATCAATACCTTGGTAACAAACGCGACGCGCGGGAAGTTTGCGGCGGCCATGCCGACGGCATGAAGGGCGCTTATCTTGGGCCAATCTATAATGATGGCGAGGTGCGGGATTACCTGGACTCTGTGGGCGCGAGTTACAGGCGTGTTGATGATTCGGAGCTGGCGGAGGAGGTCGCGCGGCTGCTGGCAGATGAAAAGGTCGTCGGCTGGTTTCAGGGGCGTATGGAGTTTGGCCCACGCGCCTTGGGTGCGCGAAGCATCCTGGGCGACCCGCGCTCGCCAAGAATGCAGTCGCAGATGAATCTCAAGATCAAGTTCCGCGAATCGTTCAGGCCGTTCGCTCCGTCTGTCCTGCGCGAAAGGGTCTCGGACTTTTTCGAGCTGGACGCGGATTCGCCGTACATGCTGCTGGTCGCTCCTGTGCAAGCGGGTTTACGCCGCTCTATGACAAGTGAGGAAGAGAAGCTGTTCGGTATTGATAAGCTCAATGTGCCGCGCTCTACGCTGCCGGCCGTGACGCACGTGGATTATTCGGCGCGCATACAGACCGTCAGGCGCGAAGACAATCCGCTCTATTATGATTTGATCGCCGCCTTCGGACGCCTCACGGGCTATCCCGTCGTCGTCAACACCTCCTTCAACGTGCGCGGCGAGCCGATTGTCTGCACGCCCGAACAGGCTTACACCTGCTTTATGCGAACAGAGATGGATTGCCTTGTCGTGGGAAACTTCGTGCTGGATAAGAGCGAGCAGGGCGCAAGCGAGTTTGCCGAAGACACTAGCTGGCAGGAGGAGTTCCAACTTGATTAAAAAGGGCGTGGACGAAAATGCGCAGGCGCGCAAGTCCGCTCTGCTGGTCGCGGCGGTGCTGGCGCTGTTCGCCGCCTGGAATTTCTATCGCGGACGAATGACGGTCGTCGCAGTGCTTGGCGGCATCAGCCTGGCGCTCCTCGTCGTCGGATTATTCGTGCCGCCGCTGGCGCGCGGTTTCCACAGAGCCTGGATGCGCCTCGCGGGCATACTGGGTTACATCAACAGCCGTATCCTGCTGTTCCTGATGTTCTACGGCATCCTGACTCCGTACGGGATTATTTCGAGGCTGTTAGGGCGGGACGTTTTGAACCGTCGCGCTCGCGGGCAGGAGAGCTACTGGATCACGCGGCCAAAGACGCGGCAGACGAAAGAGGGTTTTGAGCGGTTGTTCTAAAATTACCTGTGCTCTGGCTTCAACAGCCCGCCTTATCTCTCCACCGGCTGTAACAAAAAAAGATGAACACACGCGAGGTCGTAAGATGGTAAGATATATCCGGCCTCTTCAAAGGGGCTCCCACGATGTGTTCGAGAGTGTGCGCGCCAGCAAAAACTTGCAGTTTTTCGCGAAGCCTTTGCACGGGCGGCCACACGCTCCTTCTGATGGTTCAATCAAAACAGCCTACAGAGCCGCGTGTCACGGTCAGCAATCGTCGTTGACAAAGCATGATGGTCATGGTGCAAACTAAGATTGCCCTCTGATAGGGGACGGCCTCGCGGCGCGTCCTCAGTCGGTCGGCAGAAGAGCGCAGAGCGCGCTGCTTCCGATCAGTTACGGCCGTGACTTTCGTCTGAAAAGAGTGTTTTGAGAGTGGGAGGAGAGAAAGAACTTGTCTTTATTGCTTGAGCTGTGGGCCTTTTTGCGTGAGCGGAAGAAATTCTGGCTTTTGCCCATCGTGGTCATTATGCTGCTCTTCGGCGCGCTCATGATCTTCGCCGAAAGCTCCGCGCTTGCTCCATTCATTTATACTCTGTTCTAGGAGAGCGGGAGTGTTTGAAGCGCACCGCAGGCACAAGCTTGAGAGAGCGCGTGCCCGGACACTTTCGCCTTCAAAACCTCTACGACCTCACGAAGAACTGTGAAGACTTTAAGCAGCGGGCCGCAGCGTAGAGTTAGAGCCCTCTTAAGCGGCCCGCAAGGGTTGACCGAACTCACGGACGCCGGATGAATCAAGAAAGCAAGAGGATGAGCCATAGCCCCGTCATCGAGCGGCTGGCAAGAATTTACGAACTGGGCAATGAGAACGCCCCTGACCGCAACCTTCCTATGGAGGGCTTGCGAGGCTTTGCCGTCCTGCTAGTCTTCTTCGTCCATTACCACGCGCTCTTTAGCGCCTGGCTTGAACGCGGCTCCTACAGCTTCGCCGTCTCCGAATTCTTAGGAACAATCGGCCTCTCAGGCGTCGATCTCTTTTTCGTCCTGAGCGGTTATCTGATTTACGGTTGGACGATCAGGAAATACAGCGGCTACGCTAAATTTATACGCCGCCGGATCGAGCGTATCTACCCGACCTTCCTCGCCGTCCTTGCCATCTATCTAGTGATGCTGGCCGTCTTTCCCGCAGAGAGCCGGATTCCGTCGCAGCCCTTGAATGCCGTCCTCTATCTTGCGGCCAACGTTCTGCTGCTGCCCGGACTGTTTCCCATCCAGCCGATCATCACCGTCGCATGGTCTTTGAGCTACGAGTTCTTCTTCTACATCTTTATCCCCGTGCTGGTCGTGCGCTTAGGGATGCGCGGGTGGAGCGGCCGGAGAAGAGTCATCTTCTTTCTTGCAGCGGCGATTATTTATACGGTCTATTGCTTCGTCGGATGGTACGCGCACATTCACCTGATCATGTTCATCTCAGGAATTCTGCTCTTTGAAGCGACGCACACTTACGGGCTCGCCAGAAGAGTGACGCCGCGCATAGACTATGCCGTCTACGTCATTCTGGCTCTGACTTTTCCGTTGATCTATGCGCTCTCGATCCATCCGGAGCTGTTCCCGTTTCTGCCGGACGCAAAGATCATGAACGAGAATTACCGCATGATCGTGCTGTTCGGGAGCTTCTGGATTTTTACGCTCGCCTGCTTTAGCCCTGTGACTTTGTCTAGCAAACTGTTTTCATGGACGCCGCTGCGCTGGCTCGGCAACATTAGCTATTCGTACTACCTGATTCACGGCCTGACGCTCAAGGGCATCTCGCTCGTCGCCTTTTATCTGTTTCCGGCGTCCGCGCTCTCTGCGGCTGCCTTCTGGCTCGGTCTCCCGGTCTTTTTCTTCCTGACGCTGGTCAGCGCGAGCGTGTTGTTCGTCCTCGTCGAAAGACGTTTCTCGATCATGACGCCGTCTGCGAGTAAGGGAGCTACGACGGCGACGGCGGTTGAAAGCGCTGCTGCCGCGCGCTCTGCGGAAGCGAGCTTGCCGCTCAGGAGCTGGCCTCCTGTTACCGAATCAGAGCAGGTGACGAATCAGTGATGGCGATAAAAAGATTTATGCCCGCGCTTCTTCAGCGTCGGTGATTCTTTAGTCCTCCTCAGCCTTTGAAGGAAATGAGCGCTTCATTCAGGGAGAGTTCCGGCACGGGCAATCGGCCAGCGGCCATCAAGCTCTCTCCAAACAATCCGGATCATGCTTTTTAATAGCTACATTTTCTGGGTCTTCTTTGCGGTCGTCTTCGTGCTCTACCGCTTGCTCTCGCATCGCGGGCAAAACCTTATGCTGCTCGCGGCAAGCTATGTCTTCTACGGCTACTGGGACTGGCGGTTTCTCTTCGTGATGCTGTTTTCGACGGTCGTCGATTACTTCGCGGCCATCTGGATAAGTCAAAGCAAAGCGCCCAGGGTGCGGAAAGCAATCCTGCTTACTTCGATTACGTTGCAGTTGGGATTGCTCGGGCTCTTTAAGTACTACGGATTCTTCTCGCACGAGCTGAGCAGTCTGTTGACGACGCTGGGTCTGCCGGTGTCGCTGCCCGTGCTCAACTTTCTGCTGCCGGTCGGCATCTCGTTCTACACTTTTCAGACGATGAGTTACACGATAGATGTCTATCGTGGCGACTTTACGGCCGAGAAGAGTTTTATAGACTTTGCGCTCTTCGTCAGTTTCTTTCCGCATCTGGTCGCTGGCCCACTCGTTCGAGCGCGTAAGCTCCTGCCGCAGTTGACGAGCCCGCGCGTGCGCCGACCCGACGATTTCCGCGAAGGGCTCTACTACATAGTCATAGGTCTTTTCAAGAAAGTGGTGGTCGGCGATAACCTTGCGGTCGTCGCCAACTCGATCTTTCACACAGACCCGTCGCAGTTGACGGGGCTCGAATGTCTGCTGGGCATCTACGCCTTCGCCTTTCAGATTTACGGAGATTTTTCGGGCTATTCATCCATCGCGCAGGGCGTCGCCCGCTGGCTTAATATTGATCTGACGACCAATTTCAACCTGCCATATTTCTCGGTCTCGCCGCCGGACTTCTGGAGTCGCTGGCATATCAGCTTATCCACGTGGTTTCGCGATTACGTCTATGTGCCGCTGGCGCGGCGCGGCGGCAAACGTCCGACCAAGCTGTGGCTGTATTCGACGCTTGTCATCGTCATGCTCTTGAGCGGCTTGTGGCATGGGGCTGCATGGACGTTTGTCCTGTGGGGGCTTTATCACGGGCTGCTGCTGTGCGGTTACAGGATGGTTTCCTGGCCGCGCTTCTGGTTCTTCAAAAAGTATAAGGAGGGTGTGCCCACGCCTGTCGCCACTCCTGCGACGGCTGCTGCTGCGGCTTCTTCTATGGCGCGCACGTCATGGCCCGGTTATCTGGCAAGAGTCGTGCTGATGTTTCATCTGATCTGTCTGGGATGGCTGCTGTTTCGCGCCGAATCGATGGCGCAGGTATGGGGCATGCTTGGCCGTATGGCGACGGACTTTCGTCTGACTCCGCTGGCCGCTTCGGCGCTCTCCATGATCGTTTTCTATGCCGGGCCGCTGGTCCTTTACGAATTCTGGCTTGAGCGCAAGCAGGACCTGCTGCGACTGACGGAAGTGCGCTGGCCTGTGCGCGCAGCCGTCTACAGTTACTGTGCTCTGATGTTGTGGTTTTTTCCTCCGCTTGTCAGCAATGTCTTTATCTACTTCCAGTTTTAGAAACGAGCTGAAGGTCTTGCTCGTCGTCGCGCTGGTTCTGCTGGCGGGCGAAGGGTTAATGCGCGTCTACGAGCCGGCGCTCTCGCTGGACGTTCAGCACATACGGCAGATACCGGAGATTTCCAGAGAGATGACCGAGAGCGAGGGAACCAGAGTCCTCTTTATCTCGAACTCCATGCTCAGGTACGGCATAGACCCTGCGATCTTCGAGAAGGAGATGGCGGCTCAAAGGCTTGGCCCACTGCGCGTCGGTCGTGTCTTTCCGGACGCCACGGCCCTGCCCGATTGGTACTACGCCTTTAAGCATTACTTCGTGGAAACGAACAGGCTGCCGGATGTTTTGATCGTCTGCTTTGCGGCCAAAGATTTGGAGGACAACCATCCGCTTGAGCCTGCGCGACTGGCGCACCATTACACCAGCGCAAGGGATATTCCGGAGCTTTTCTCTCAAGACCTGCACGACTTCGAGGGCCGCGCAGAGTTTCTGCTCTCGGATGTGTCCTCTGCCTACGCTAACCGCACGCGCGTGCGCACACGTGTGCTGGACAATCTTATTCCCTACTATCGCGAGAGCGTGCAGGACATGAACAGAGCGCTCAAGGGTACAAAAAAGAGTGACCCCGCCGCTGCCGCTACGACGTATGAGAGACTTGAGCGATTGATGACTCTTGCACATAAACACAATGTGCGTGTCATCTTCGTCGCCATGCCGCTCAGGGAAGAGTACGCGCTCGATCCGCAGATTCAGCGCACGGTCGAGGCCGCAGGGATGAGCTTCTTCGATTTTCGCTCGGTGGATGGCATCGATAGCGTCAGCTTTATAGACGAGATGCACCTGACGACGGGCGGCGCTGCCGTCTACAGCCACTTCCTCGCGCGCCAACTGGCCGAGCGCTTTCCCTGGACCACGAATGCGCGCAAAGAGTCCGCCACAGTATTCGCCGGTAAATAAACCCGCAGCAGTGCTATCCGGGCCAGAGCTTACGTTAGAGCACGCTTTGGATTGTTTGGCCTTAACCTTGAGCGACCTATAGAGAGACGACTGCTTTGAGCGAAGGGGACGAATACGATCAATATATTCGCGGGGCATGGGCTCGCTTTCTCGCAGACCCTTCGCGTGCGCGCGGGCTGCTTGACGCCGTGCAGGGGATGGAGGTTTCGCGTGTGCTGGATGTCGGCTGCGGAGCGGGTCAGCAACTCCTGCCCTTTGTGACGGAGAGAAAGGCCGAAGGCTTTGGCCTGGACCCTGCGCGCGATGTGGGCCTCACTGGTCGCAAGCTCTTCAGTGAATACGCGCCCACAGCCCGCGTACGCTTTGTGCGCGGCTCTGCCGAGCGGCTGCCCTTTTCCGACGCCGTCTTCGACGTAGTCATCTGCCGCCTGGTCCTGCCATACACCGACAACGTGCAGACGCTCTCTGAGATTGCGCGCGTGCTCAAAGAGGACGGCGCGCTGCTTCTGAAGATTCACCATCCGCGCTTTTACCTGCGCAAATTTGTGCAGGGATTGCGGGGGCGCGATGTGCGCTACGCCGTTCATGCCGCGCGCGTTTTGCTGGCGGGCACGATCTATCATGCGACCGGGCGGCAGCCGCACAACCGCCTGACCGCCGGCGGCGAGACCTTCCAAACCCCCTGGCTTTTGCGGCGCGAGCTACGGCGGCAGGGCCTGCGAATAGGCCGTGAACTGCCCGACACTGAGAAGGTAACTCCTTCATTTCTCGTAATAAAAGAGAATTTGAAAGTGGTTGACAAACCCAGCTAAATATTGTTTAATGCAAATGGTCGTTGTGATCGCTGGCCATCAGCAGTCAAGGACGACATTGATCTTTTGCAAGGCGATGATTGCATACGATAAGGGCAAACCTATCGCGAGGTAGGGGCGCAAAGCCGTGAGTCTCCGCAGCGGGCGTATCCGGAATTTCCGGGAGCGCTTGTTGTGAAGATTGTCTGGTTGCCGAAGGCGATCGGAGAAAAGCCAGTAGCTTTAACCGATGTGAACGTCGAGCCTGTCTTGTTCGACGCTTCAGATAATCAGAGTCGCAACACCCTCTGCGACGATTGGTTAAAGTCCTGTTGGCCGGAACCACTCACCTGCGCTAGCCCATAGCCATCAGTGGTCCGCACCCTCTCGGCTCTCCTTTTTACTCTTCGACCCAACCATACAAATTACGCGCCCGGCCCTTCAGTCGCTACAAGTGTCAGCAGAAACAGCGCCAGCCTTGTTTCCGTCCGTCCCTTTGTGCGCTCACTTTGTATGCGTACCTGATCGCCACTCCTTCACACCAATCATGTGCTCTCGACGGTAGAGCGCAAACTATCACCGATTAAAGGCACACCCGTAGCGATGCGGGGTCGCAAAGCCAGGAGTCTCATCGGATTCGAGATCGTCCGGCTACCGAAGTGGGGTTTGATAAATGACTATCTCGTGCGGTCTCAGGCGGCATCCCTCCTGCTCCTTCCGTTCAACCTTCCTTTTCATTCTCACCATCGCGACCTTGTTGCTGTTATACGCCGCAACTGTGAGCGCGACGCGCGCCGCCACACTGACGGTTCCAGCCGGAGGCGATCTGCAATCAGCGATCAATGCCGCTCAACCCGGCGACACCATCCTCCTCGAAGCCGGTGCTTCCTTCATCGGCCCTTTCACCCTCACTGCCAAATCTTCTCCTAATACCGATTCCTCCTACATCACGATCCGCAC
>DATLMN010000034.1:0-9111 GCA_035537255.1 Pyrinomonadaceae bacterium
GAGGCCGCGCCGCCTGAGCAAGGTGAGCACTGCCCTGTACCAGCCGCGCATATCATAAATCTCTTCGATGGCGCGCATCGCCACGTACCCGCACACGATCACCAAAGGAAAAGCCAGAAAGGCCGCGCGCCATCCGAGCCACAGGTAAGCTAGGATGGTGACCGTGATCCAAGTCAAAGGCATCAGCACTATGGCCGCCAGAATCTTGACGGTCGAGATGATGTCGTCCACACCGTGCGTGCGATTGAGGCGCGCCAGCAGCTCGCACATCAGATATGCAGGGAGATGAATCAGCGTGCCCGCAATGATCAGCGGCAAAAGCAGCAGGAGCAGGATGATTCTCAAAAAGAAATGCTGAAAGACGTACCAGCCGGAATGCCTTGAGAGCGAAAGATGCTCCGGCGTCATGCCTATTTCTCTCAGTTCCGTTTCGTACGCGATGATTCGTTGCCTGAGCGCATCCAGCTTATCCGGTGCGCGCGACCTGTGCAGCCTGCGCCCGGCGGCAAAGCGACGCACGAAATCAAACCTCGCAGAGATCGTGCGCTCAATATCTATCCCAGCGTAAAGGGAAGAGAAAAGCTGTTCGGCCTTGGTCACTACTTCCAGCTCGCGGTCGTCCTCGACGTTGAGCGTCACTTCATGCAGCGCTGCCTCTATACGCTGCGACAGCTTCTTGACCTCTTCGCGCGGAGGCTGACCGTCGGCCTCCATCTCAACTCTTTCGACTTCAAGATAGTGACCGAAGCGCAGGAGAGCTTCGCTGCGAAAGGATGTCTTCGAAGTGTAGTAAAGGCCGACGGGCAAGATGCGCAGCGCGGGCATACTCGATAACTCGCGCCCCGCGTCCGGGACGGAGAGAGCGCCGAGGGCTATGCGCGCCGCGCCTGTCTTGACCGGTAACAGCTTGGTCGAGCTATGCGACATGCCTTCTGGAAACAGAGCTATGCAGCGACCCTGTCGCAGTAGCTCATGACAGGCGGCGAAGGTGCGCTGATTTTGTGTGACATCTTCGCCCTGATCGACGCGCCTGTAGAGTGGCAAAGCCTCCATTGTGCGCATCAGAAAACTGATGACGGGCAGACGAAACAGCGTCGACTTGGCAAGGAAGGAGACGCGGCGCGGCAGCGCGCAGAAGACCAGCGCCGGATCGATCAGGCCGTTCGGGTGATTGAGGACGAAGATCAAAGGGCCCGACATCGGCACAAGCTCGACGCCGCTCGTTTCAATCCGACGGAAAAAGAGGCGCAGAGAGATACTGAAGATGGCGTGAAAGGCTCGCCTCGTGAAAGAGCCTTTCTGGCGAAACAGCATCTCTCCAAAACGCAGAACTCTCGTTTCCGGCATCGCCTGATCCCGTCTGAGCGATCATCTCTTAAACACCGGGCATCGCTTTCTTGAGCGGCTTAAGAAGGAAAAACAGCACGACGGCCATGACGAGCGCCATCCCGCCGAGCACTGCGAAGAAAGAGGAATGCAGCCAGCGATCCCAGAAGACGCCGATCTGCGTCAGCTTGTTGCCCATCGCCGTGGCGACGAACCACCCGCCCATCATCAATCCGCGCAGGCGCACGGGCGCAACCTTAGAGACAAGGGAAAGTCCCATCGGCGAGAGCATCAACTCGCCCAGCGTGACGACGAAGTAAGCGCCGATCAGCCAGAAGGGAGAAACTCTGAACGCGTAAGGGTCGCCCGATGCAGCGCTCGCCTCGCCGATTCTCGCGGCGAAGAAAAGCAGGAAGAAGGAAAGACCCGTGAGCGTCATCCCGAAGGCCATCTTCGTCGGCGTCGAAGGTTCAAGGCCGCGTCGATCCAGCCACTGCCAGAAGAAGACCAGAGGGAAGGTCAGCGAGATGACCCAGAACGGATTGATCGAGTTGGAGATGATGCCCCCGGCCTCTTTGGCCGTCTCCGGCGAGAAGAAGATAGTCCAATCCGTGTTGGCATCGGCAAAGTAGGTCAGCGTCGAGCCGTTCTGGTGAAAGACCATCCAGAAGATAATCACGACGGCGAAGATGACGCAGAGCGCGACGATACGCTTCCATTCGGGGACGGCGTCCATCACATCTCGTCTGCTCGCGTTCAAATCAGCTTGATCGCTGACGCCGTGTGGCGGAGCATCCACGGCAGTAGCCGCCGTGTCCGCAGCCGTGGCAGCCGAGCGAGTCGCCGCCGTCGGCACAGCGCCAGCCGGGGCATCCGTTTTCGTTCGCGGCTCTTCGATATGTTTTTTGAATTGAAACAGAATCCAGACGGAGATCACCATTCCGCCCGCCGCGACCGCAAACGCCGGGTGAAAGCCGAATCGTGAGCGCACCCAACCGGCGACCAGCGGAGCGATAAACGCGCCGATGTTGATGCCCATGTAAAAGATATTGTAAGCGCGGTCTTTGAGGTGGCTGCCTTCCGGGTAAAGGTTGCCGACCATCGTCGAGACGTTCGGCTTAAAGAAGCCGTTGCCGATCACCAGACACGTGAGCGCGGCGTAGACAGCCGTCAATGATGCGAAGGAGAGCAGTAGATGTCCGGCGATAAAGAAGAGGCCGCCGATCATCACAGCTTTGCGATAGCCCGTGATGCGGTCGGCGATGATCCCGCCGACGAGCGGCGACAGGTAAACGAACATCAGATAGTTGGAATAGAGGCTGGTAGCGTCCGCCGCAGTCCATCCGAACCCCTCCGTGCCGTCCCTCAGGTACAGCGTAAACATCGCGAGCATAGAGTAGAAGCTGAAACGCTCCCACATCTCTGTGGCGAAAAGTACGTAGAGACCCTTCGGATGCCTGTCCATATGGGCCGCGACGCCCGTCCCGCTGATTGCTGCCGTTGTCGCCATTTTGTAAGTAGCTCCTCTCCTTACATAGCAATATCGTATCTTTGTCTGGCTTGAGATGAGCAAACATTATCATATATCCGTGTTAAGCGTCACACCGTATTGAGGAGAGAAGAGGCATAAAATTTGCCAGTAGGCCGGACGAATGCAGCGAGACCTTTACGGCAAGACTTTCTCAGGCCGCTTCGGAGCAGACGATTCACGACAGTTGTGATGTTTTTACTGCGCCCGTGCCTCTGTGTGCGTGCGCCCTTTTATATAGTAGTTGAGCATGACTCAAGTCAGTACCGCCTGCTTAAGCCTGGCGGGTATTGATTAAGCTTGAGACCCGCCCGAGACCTTAGGCGGTACTGACCTGGATTTTGATTATATGGGGTCGCTGGAAAACGTAGTCCGTGAGATCACGGCCTTCGAGAATCAATTGAGCCGTCGCAGCTTTCTCAAAGCGGCGGCGATGCTGGTCGTCGTGCCTGGAATCTCGCTTGAAAGGGATGACCGCGAATTTCTCTCGCGCGTCGCGGCTACTCTGATTCCAGCAGAGGCTTTGAAGACGACGGGCATTGATGTCGCCGCCAATGTCGAGCATCTGCTCAGACAGGGAAGCGCAGAGCACCGTCAAAAGGTTCTCAGGTTTCTTTCATGGTCGCGCCGCGCATCATTTCTCTACGGCGGAGAGCGTGTCGCCATCAACGCGCGCGGCTCAAGATTTATGCTCGTGCGAAAGATGGGACGCACGCTCTCATCGCTCTGCCTGATAGCCTTCTGGGCGGACGAGCGTGCTCTGAGGTTAATCGACTCACCCACATGAAATCAGTCATCAGCTAAATGCTTTTTACTGACGGGCTGACTACTGACTACTTCTGATTGATGATTAGAAAGCTGATACCGGAACTGCGTCGCCACATCGTCTCGTCCCGCGAGACGGAGACTTCGACTGAGCATCAGCGAATCTTCGAGACGCTTTATGATGCCTGCGTCGTCGGCTCCGGGCCTGGAGGTGCGGTCGTCGCCGCCACTTTGGCCGGGGCCGGGCAGAGAGTCCTGCTGATCGAGCGCGGGCCTTTCGTTCCGCCTGAAGAGCAGAACTTTCGCGTGCTCGATATGTCGAACAAGTACGGGCACGTCGAAAACACCAGCGGCTACAGAACAGTCCTCTACCAGGGCAGCGCGCTCGGCGGAAGCTCCCTGATCTTCGGCGCGGTCGCGATGAAGCCCAGACAGTTTACCTTCGATGAGTGGAGCGAAAAGAGCGGCGTCTTAGGCGTCAACGCAGAGACGCTTGAGCCGCATTACCGGCATGTCGCGGAAATCATGTCCGTCACAAAGCAATCGAAGGAGCTGGAAAATCGCCCCAACGCCATCGTGCGCGAGATGGCTTCGGCGCTCGGCAAAGCCGAAGACCTCGTCCTGGTCAATCGCTATACGAGCGGCTGTGCGGGCGTGGGCCTCTGCAACTTCGGCTGCGGCGTAGACCTGAAGGGCAACATGATAAATAGCTTCCTGCCAATAGCGCTGGCGACGGGAAATCTCACAGTGCTGACAGAGTGCGAAGCGCTCGGAGTCACTGGCGCGAAAGACGCGAAGGGTTGGAGCGCTTCAGGCGTGGCCGTGTCGTTGCGAAGCGATCATTCGGGCGCAAACAAATCGCGCCGCACAAAAGTAGTTCGCGCTAGAAAAGTAATCATCGCCGCCGGTGCTTTCTTCTCGTCAGCAATTCTTTTACGCAGCCCGGACTTTCCGCATCGCGAGCGCATCGGGAGAAAAGTTTACTTACAGCCGCACGCGCAAATCTTCGCCCTGTTTGACGAGCCTGTGACCAAGCAAGGCGTGATGCAAAAGGACGGCCAGCACATCCCCTTTAACGGCGTCCCTTCCATCTATAATTTTCTTGGCTTCCTACGTGAACATCACTTCTGGTGGCTGGCGAGCATACTCTATCCGGCGAGCCTCGCTTCCTTCATCTCGAACCTGCCGCCGCCGGAGCATTTTCAATTGATGCGCCAGTATCACAAGACGATGAGCATCACTTTGACGGTCAAGGATGATCCCGCCAGATCGCGCATGGTGCTAAAGGACGGGCGAGCGCAACTGGATTTTCAGGAGAGCCCGCACGACATTGAAAGTTTTCGCCAATCATTTCTGCAAGCCTCACGCGGGTTTCTAGCCGTCGGCGCACGCCGTGTCTTTCTGCCCTTACTGCGTCCGCCTGTGATAGAAAAAATAGACGACCTGAAAAAGATCGAGCGCCTCAAGTTCACCTACAACGATCTCATTCTCTATTCGGATCACACGAGCGGCGGAAATCAATTCGGCATAGACGAGCAGCGCGGCGTGACGGACGCGCAAGGGCGCGTGTTCGGCACACAGAATGTCTACGTCGCAGATTCCAGCCTCTTTCCGGCAGCGCCCGGCGTCAACCCCTCCTGGACGATCATGGCCCTTGCGCGCCGCGTCGCTCTGGGCATTCTGGATGGCAGCCTTTGATTGTCACGGACGAATCGCTGACCAAACTCACCAAGCCCGCATACAGTCAACGAATGTACACACGCCCATCGCCGCCTGTCCTCTATCGTTAACACATTGCCCTCCTGTTTAGATAGAAAAGGCGATTGGGCCCATCTAAAGAGGCGGTTGGGCCCATGTTTTTTATCCCTCAGGCAATCTCTATCGAGTGGTATATGTATTGCTTGAATCGTTCGCACTGCCCGTTTGCTCTACCGGTCAGAAGAAAGGCTTTCATGCGCCTCGCGTCATTACTTCTAACGCAAGTTTAAACCGGCCCATGTGAATTCATGATTTCCTAAACAGCGCCGCCCGGATGATTGATCCTGGCGCGCGTCTTCTATACGAAGTTACTACCAACCGTAGTACCTCACAGCGGAGAGCTTTGATACCTCGCATCAAGCAACTCTCCGTTGTGCAGCCAAGGGGCTTCGAGCGCGTTTCATTTCACCAGCACCTGTTCGGTCACATGAAAGCGGTGCGCCGCGCTCATTAAGCCTAAAATCCTGCGCCCCTGTGGATAAAGGGGAGCAGTCACCTCAGGAGAAACAATTATGGTTACGAAGAAAGCTTCTAAGAAAGCTGGGAAAGCTGGCAAGTCGAAGAAATCCAAACGCCCCTCATCAAAGAAAGGCGCTGCCAAAGCGGCGTCGAAAGCAAAGCTCCGAACCTTTGCCAGCCTGACAAAACCCAAAGTGCCCAAGCGGCCCAAAGTCGAACAGGATAACCCTGCACGCCGCTTCGGAGAGCTGTTTGAAGACAGAGTGTTCGGTTCGGAATCCGAAGAAAATCTCGCTGACCTTCGCGTCGCAGCCATCGCCGCGACCCGCGAGCTTTCGCCTCTCAACGAGAGCGGCCTCACGCCCGTCACTCCGGGCGGCAGCAACTGGATAGAGCTTGGCCCGGCGGCGGTTCCCAACGGCCAGACCTATGGAGGCGCGCGCGTCCTCGTCACGGGCCGACTGACAGAGATCGTTCAGCATCCGACCATGCCTAACACACTGTACGTCGCGGCATCGCGCGGCGGCGTCTGGAAGACCTTGGACGGCGGCAGTACCTGGAATCCAATGTCTGACAACGCGGAGTCGCTCGCCATCGGCGCGCTCGCCATCTCGAAATCCAATCCGCAGGTGCTCTACGCGGGGACTGGCGAAGGCGACATCTACTACTACCGCCTGCTCTATCCACTGAGCAGCATCAACGCCGCCTATGAAGGCGTCGGCGTCCTGAAGAGCACCAACGGCGGCGCGAGCTGGACGCTGCAAGGCAAGCCGCAGTTCACTGGCGCTTGCTTCTACAAGATGTCAGTCAATCCGATCAACGAGAACATCGCGTTCGGCGCAACCAATCAGGGCCTTTACCGCACCCTGGACGGCGGCCTCAACTGGACGAAGATCACGAACGGGCTTCCGGCCATCAGCGCTACTGTCGTCGCCTGTTGCGACGTTGTCATTCACCCCACCAACCCCAGCATCGTGTACTGCGCTTTCTGGGCAGACGGGGTTTACAAAACATCGAACGCGACCGCTGCTGTCCCCACCTGGACAAAACTGGCGGGCGGTTTTCCCGCCGGGGCAAGCATCAGTCGCATAGCCTTAGCCATCTCGCAGACCGCGCCCAACAACGTCTACGCGATGACCTCGAACTCTGGCGACTCTTTCGGCGGCTTCTACTTTTCGACGAACGATGGCGCGATGTGGACGAACGTCGCGGCTGCTGCCGGAGTCGTGCAGGTCTATGGCGCTTATACCTCTAACGTCTGGGTTGATATTTCGACGCCGGACATAGTCTATTTGTCGGGCGTCGGCGTCTATAAAGCCGTGCGCACGATGGGAGTCTGGAGCGTAACTTCTATAGGGCAGAACATTCACCCGGACAGCCACGCCTTTGCAGGACATCCCACCAACCACCTCATCGTCTACTCCGGCAATGACGGTGGAATCTACAGATCCACCAACGGCGGCAGTACCTGGACAGACAGCATTAACGAGGGACTCAACATTATGCAGTTCGAGTTCCTGGGCCAACACCCTACCTCGGACGCAGAGGCTATGGCCGGAACACAGGACAACGGGACGCAGATGTTTCGCAATCATCCTGCGTTCTACCATTCGGCGGACGGCGACGGAGGGCAGTCCGGCATAGATGCCTCGAACCCCAGAAACGTCATACACACTTACTACGGCGCGAGCCCAGAACGCTCTACCTTGGGCGGTAGGTTCGGCAGCTACAGCAACATTGCTGGCGGCATAGCCGGAAGCGGGCTCTTCTATCCGCCGTTCGCCTATGACGACACGAACTCGCAGAACATAGCGTTTGGCACAGACCGCATCAATCTGGACGCGGCGCAGGGTACTGGCGGCTGGCCTACAAAAGTCACGCTGCCGGGCATCAGCGGTAAAGTGTCTGCCATACACTACGTGAACTCGACACTGATCTACTGTGCCACCAGTTCAGGCCAGGTCTATCGATTGGTCAAGGGCGCTGGATGGACTGCCACACTGATTAGCGCTGCGCCGCTGCCCGCACGATGGATTTGGGACATCTCGACCATTCCGGGCAATCCAAACATAGTGGTCGTCGTGATGGCGGGCTTTGGCACGCCGCACGTCTGGCGAGGCACGATGGGCATGGGCCCAACCTTCACCTGGGCCAACATCAGCGGAGCGTTTCCCAACGCAGTCCCGGACGTGCCCGTCAACTCGCTCTGCATAGACCCCTTGAACGCCACGCATTACTACGTTGGGACGGACATAGGCGTCTTTCGCACCACCAATGCCGGAGCGACCTGGCAACTGTTCAATGACGGACTGCCCAACACTGCCGTCTATGACTTGCGGCTGCAAGCGAACACGCGCTTGCTCAGAGCCGCAACGCACGGACGCGGCCTGTGGGAGCGCCGCCTTGACGTTGTCTCGATGCCAAACGTCAATCTGTTCCTGCGCGATCATCTGATGTCGACGGGACGCATCATCCCTGCACCGTCGCCCGTCACCGCCACGTTCGAAGACCCCTTACAGCATGTCAACGTGGGCGACCAACTCTGGTGGTGGCAATGCGCGGACGCCAAGATTGATGCGCAGGATGCCGCACACAACTATCAGTTCCCGGTCGCGAGTGTGGACTATCTGGTCTACGAGACAAGGCTTGAACACAACGACCCGCAGCGAGGTGTGTTGAATCGCGTCTACGTGCAGGTTCACAACCGTGGCATACAGGCGGCCAACAACGTCACCGTAAAAATCCTCTACGCAGATGCGAGCCCTGGCTTGCCCAATCTGCCCGCGAATTTCTGGACGGCCTTTCCGGGCAACGGCGACCAGACATTCTGGAAAGCAATCGGCGCGGCCAAGGTGATCCCTAGCATTTCACCAAGGCGTCCCGAGATTCTGGAATAGGACTGGGTGCCGCCACTGAGCGCAGCCTCGCACTCCTGTCTGCTGATCGTCGTAGACTGCCCGGCTGACCCGATCCCTGCGGCCAATAAAGTCTTCAACATCGGCACGCTGGTCACACAGGAAAAGAGAGTCGGCCTCAAGAATCTGCACGTCATCAACGCCCTTCCGTCTCCCTACTGGTCTGACCTCGTGGTCTACGGCCAGGCCGAAGGACGCGATGTGCTACAGATTCAGGGTGCGCCCGAAGGATGGACAGTCGGCGTGCTGCTGCCCGAGAAGCTCAGCGATAGAATAAAGCTTAAGGGGATGAAGCAGGCGGCCATCAACCAGACGCACGAAAGGACTCTGACAGAGCACCTGCGCCGCAAAGTGACCAAG
>DATLMN010000035.1:0-8136 GCA_035537255.1 Pyrinomonadaceae bacterium
GGCGCTGCCTTCGGGCTGGGCGATTGTGCGCCGCGCCTCGCATAAGGACTAAAGCGCGCGCAATTTTTATGAGACTATGGGAAGCCCCTGATCGAGGATGAAAGATCAGGGGCTTTTTATTCTAAGCTTAGAGTGAATTGAAATTGAGTATATGGTAGGAAGAGGTTCACCACAGAGACACAGAGGACACGGAGGAAGCACGGAGGATTGAATGATATTCAACTCTCCGTGCTCCCTCTGTGCTCTCTGTGTCTCTGTGGTGAACGCCGCTTTCATTTTCACTCAAGACAAGTCGGTGCGCCCCTTCGGCTCAATTCTACTGATGCGCGTCGGCGCGGCGTTGATTGAATTTTCTGAGGGCGTCCTGATACTTCTGAGCGATCAACAGGGTGCGCGTGATGTCTTCGTCTTCCAGATGCGGGTAGCGTATGTAGGTTTTGGCGATTGCGCCTGTGATCAACTGCTCCGCATCCTGAAAGCGTTGGGCTTCATAGGCCACAGCCATGTCACGAATCGCCTGCGCAAGTTGTGCGATGCTGTAGTTCTTCGCGACCTCGCTGTCTAAGAGCATATCGCCGGAGCGCCCCTCTTTGACGGTGATAAAAGATTCCTCCGTCTTGACCACCTGCCTCTTCTGCGCCCAGTCATAATAGGTAAAGCGTACTCTGACGGGCAGTCTTGAATTGTAAGATTTGCGGCCCAAGACTCTGAAGCGCATCAATATCACCTGCGTCAGGCCCTGGTTCATGTTATCGAGCTTGAGCGTCAGGCCATTCTTTCGCAGTTGCCGCTCATAGCCGTAGAGCTGCGCCAGCTCAAGACCGGAATCGTAGTCGATCTCCACGTTCGGCTCGTTGGCGACGGGCGAGACAAGGCTCTGAAGCTCCTTGATAAAAACTTTCTCTATGTCCTGTCCGTCGGCCACGAAATGAAAGAGGCCGCGCCCGCTTTTGGCCAGCTCGCGCAACAGGTCTTTATTCAAGTCAAGGCCGACGCCGATGGTGGAAAGGTCTATGCCACGGTCGTTGAAACTGAGAGACGCCTGCGCGATCTTCGCGGGCTCGGTCACACCGCGATTGGCAATCCCGTCCGTCAAGAGGATGACACGATTTGTCGCGTCCCTTTGATAACTCTTGAGCGCTTCGTGGTAGCCGAGCATCAAGCCCGCATGAATGTTTGTCCAATCTCCTGGCTCTATGCCGCGAATCAACTGCTTGACAGCCTCTTTGTCCGAGAGCTTGCGCGCGGGCATCAGAACTTGCGCCTGTGAATCGAAGACGACGATTGAGAGCGTGTCCTCTTCGCGGAGCTGGGAAACGAGCGTGAGCAGGGCCGCTTTAACGCTCGTCATTTTATCCGCTTCGGCCATAGAGCCGCTTTTGTCTATCACCAGCGCCAGATTGATGGGGCGCAATTGCTGCCTATCGTTTGCCAGCGCCGTGCTGAAACCGACTTGCAGCACAGCTTCCTGTCCCACTCCCGTCAGCTCATTTCCCCAGCGCACGTCCATCGCGACGGCTTCTCCTGCGCGCGGGCGTCCGATCTGATGGCGATGATAGTTGACGAACTCGTCGACGACGATCTCGCGCGAGGTGGGAATCAATCCGGCTTCGGCCAGATAACGCGTGCGTGCCGCCGCCGCCGTCGAAGTTCCTTCCTGCGCAGGAGCAGCGACGGCGAAAGCGAAAAAGGTAAGCGCGAAAAAGAGGAAAGCATTGAGAGAAGCAGGCGTGCGTTTGTGTGTCAATGTCAACATATATCCTCCTGAAGCTAGAGCCTGTCCTGACCAATCGTTTGAGGGAGACCGGCGCGCGGCAGCGATTAGCCTTGAGCGAGGAATTCACTTGTTACGTCACTACCGCTAGAGATGTCTTTTATATGATCGGAGATGCCCGAAGAATTTGCCTTTGAAAAGTGCCCTTTAACCGTCCGTGTTTCGTCCGGGAATCGGAGTCAGCCGTCGCACGCTAAGGGAGCTTCAACTATCACCGCGAGAAAACAGCATCGGATGAGGAGTTGTCAGGTAGGCTTTGTCGTTGAGATTTTGCTATGCGCCGCGTGCGCGCAGCTCCTGCGGCAGCAGGGAGTGATAAAAGAACTCGTGCAGCGGCGTGGGCACGCCCTCTTCCCCGCCCAGACGCACGACCGCTCCATTCCAGGCTTCCAGTTCCGAAGGCTTACCCGCGATGATGTCTCTTTGCAGCGAAGTGGTGGCGCTCTCGTCCAACGCGTCGACGAGCGCCATAGTCTTCTCGATTATTCCGTCCGCCAGAGAGATTCGGCGCGCGCGTGCGACCATTAGTACTTCCTTCATGCCCTGTTCCAGCATGCGCCGCGTTTCCTTTAAGGAGCGAATCACGCCGACGGGCGCGCGACTCACAGCCCCGACTCCACCGTACGGCACGACGAAAACAAATTTCTCCCACATGGCGGCTTGAATATCGGAAGGAATCTCAACTTTGACGCGTGCGCGCTCGAAAGCCTCGCGCAGCCGACGGGCTCGCTCGCTTCGGTGGTTGTCCAACTCGCCGAACTTGATAAAGTTGGTCTGGCCCGTGCTGAGAATCCGACCCGGCCCGACGACCCTGCTGATCGTCCCGCACAGGCCACCCAGCACACGATCTGCGCCCAGGACTGCGGCCAGTTGCGTTGCCGCTTCGACACCGTTTTGCAGAGGCACGACGAAAGTTTCCGGCGTCATCATCGGCCGCATGGCTCGCGCAGCATCCGTCACCTGCCAAGTCTTGACTCCGACGAGCACAGCATCGACCGCCCCCACACTGGCCGGATCATCTGTTGCTTCGCGGCGGACAACAGTCTCGCCCTCTGCTGTTTCGATACGCAGCCCATGCTCGCGAATTGCCTGTAGATGTTCTCCGCGCGCAATGAAGACTACGTCCTCTCCGGCGCGCGCCAGTTGTGCGCCGAAGTAGCCGCCAGCGCCACCCGTGCCAAAGATTGCGATGCGCATGAAATCTCTCCTTCGCGTTCGAAGAGGACGAAGCCAACACAGCCGTCAACCATGAGCCGTATGATTATAGACGAGCCACGGACTTATTCATCGAGCTTCGATTCAATACGCCGATCAGGAATGAGCCACATCAGCGCCACCAGTATGTAAAGCGCGTCGGAGACCCATTGATTGACGAAAGCCAGGGGTATCGCCAAGAGGTAGATCAGCGGTGAAATCTTGCCCTTGATGTCCTTACCGACGGCCGCCTTGAGCCGCGAGGTCGCTCCCTGCTGCGCGATGATCGTTCTTTGAAGAATAAAATAAGCGATGGCAGCCAGCAGCAGCACCACGCCATATATGGCGGTCGGTAAGGGCGCGAAGTGATTTTCTCCCATCCATCCTGTGACGAAAGGTACCAGCGATAACCAGAACAAAAGGTGCATATTGGCCCAGAGAATCTTACCGTTAATCTGGTGCGTGACGTAAAGCATGTGGTGATGATTGTTCCAGTAGATGGCGATGTAGATAAAGCTCAGGATGTAAGTCAAAAACACAGGTACAAGCGGGCGAAGCGCTTCCCAATCAGCCCCGTGTGGAATCTTCAGCTCCAATACCATGATCGTTATCAGAATGGCGATCACGCCATCGCTGAATGCTTCAAGCCGACCTTTCGTCATGATCTCCTTTGCCTCTGCCAAACGCCTGTTGGCCGCAACTCAATCAGGTGTCCCAACTGACTCGCGAATCAACCTGCGCCGAGCAAGCAGCTTTCAATGTCGTGGCAGGAAAGGAGCATGAAAGGAATGCTGTCGCGGCGTCGGGTTGAATCTGTTGTTAAGGTCTGCTTAGGGTGAAATCAATCAACTCTTTTCGCCTCACCCAGGTAGTCAAACATTTTATCATCCGATGAGCATAAGAATTTCAGCGCCTCATTCGTAGGATTAACGATGATCGTGGAATCAAATGCCTCACCTGCTTTACCGCGAAGTTTACCTTCCTCAATCGCCGCTTTGAACATCGCAGGGATAGCGAGCCACAGTTTCAATGAATCATTCTCAATTTTATATCTGATGACCAAGTACCCCTTTTGCTCTTTCTTTTCTGCCCTTCCCTTATACGCAGCAACAATAAAACTCTTCTCGTTACATGAGAAGGTATAAAACTCCTTCATTAATTTATCTTTGAGTGTTTTAGAAGTGACGGATGCAATTATCAACTTATGACCTGATTGCTCAATGTCTATATAGCCCTTTTCATAAAGCGGGCTCTCAGGGACGCTCCATTTACCTATGAGGCGTGTATCAACGATAGCATCCTTGGGGTCTATCAAAGGACTGATAAATACGACATCACAGCCTGATAAAGATAAACACAACAATGCTATTAAGAAGGCTTTTAATAAAGTTATGTATGTGTTCATATCAAATATTTTAATGAGACAGAACCTAACTACAATGAGACCACAGCGGTAGCTTCCAATATATACAGCACCTTTCAGTTATTACCGTTCCAGATATTCTTCCGCGAAAATATTGCCGCGACCGAGAATGCATGACGGGTCGAAGGCTCGTTTGAGGGCGGCCATCTCGCGCAGGTGGCGGTCGGTGTAGAGCAGGCGCAGGTAATCGCGCTTGAGCTTGCCTATGCCGTGCTCGGCGGAGATGGTGCCGCCGACATGGACGGCGCGCTGGACGAATGTGAGATAAATCTCGCGCGCACTTTGAGCCTCATCGTCGCTTCGCGGCATGATGTTGACGTGGACGTGGTTGTCGCCGATGTGGCCGAAGATGACGTATTGAAGACGGCTGGCAGCGAGCGTCTGCTGATAAAAGCATAGCATCCCGGCAAACTCATCGTCCGGCACGGCCATGTCCGTGGAGACCTTGCGCTGCCCATGGCCTGCGAGCCATTCGTTGACGAGCACCGGAAGCCTGTGCCTGAACTCGCGTATTTCTCGCTGGTCACGCTCTGCCGTGGCGAACCAGGAATCATCGAGCAGCGCGCGGTGACGTTCGAGCAGCGTGAGCCACTCTGTCATTAAATGTTCTTCCGTCGCCTCAACGGTCTCCTGCTCGAAAAAGATCGCGCCCGCCGCGCGCTCGGGAATCAGCGCGTACCTTTGGCGCAAGAGGTCCAGCGAGTGAGCGTCGAAATACTCAAGCGCCCGCGCATCAATCCCTTTACTCTGATTCTTCGCGCGATTATAGAGCGAAGCGGCGCGCGCCTCGCGCACAAAGGCGAGCAGGTCGTCCTCTTCAGCGAAGAAGACCACGGCACTCAACAAGCCTTCGGGCATGGGCAGCAGCGAGACCTCGGCTTCAGTAATCACACCGAGCGTGCCTTCGCTCCCGATAAAGAGATCGAGTGCATCCATTCCCGGCGCGACGTAATAACCGGAAGCATGTTTGCGCGTCGCGGGCATAGAGTAGGACGGCAACTCTGTTTCGATGCTGCGTCCACCGGGCAAAGGAATGCGGAGCTTGCCATCGTTGCCAGCGCGCACCTGCCCGCGCGAGAGGTTAAGGATGTCTCCGGTGGCGAGCGCGACGCGCAGGCGACTAACGAAGCTGCGCGTTGGCCCATACTTGAAGGTGCGCGCGCCCGAAGCGTTGGTCGCAATAGTCCCGCCCAGATAACAACTCCACTCCGTAGGGTCAGGCGGATAGATCAATCCATGAGCTTTGACGGCGCTTTGAAAGTCCGCCAGACGAACGCCCGCCTGTGCTACGGCGCGCCTGCCTTTTTCTTCAGTGATAATCTCTGTGATTTGATTGAGCCGGTCGGTCGCGAGCACGTTTCCGCCCGTGGGGATGCGCCCGCCGACGATGCCTGTGCCAGCACCAGAGACTGTGACGGGAGTGTGTTCGCGCGCGGCGAGAGAGAGGGCTTCGGCGACCTCTTCGGCGCTTTCCGGAAATATCACGCGCGCCGCATGACCGCCGGGCATGTTGCTGGCATCGACCAGAAAAGCATCCATCTCGTCGGGGTCTGTTTTAACCAGCATAGGTTGTTGAAAGCTCGTCTCTGCCGGGGGAAATATCCGCGCGCACTTTTAAGTTTAATTAGACAATCTCTGGAGGAAGAGGCCGACAAGCGGTTGGATGATAAAACCCGTGGGCAGAGCCACGATCCATAAGATCAGAGACAGATTTTTTGTGCGACGGGCCTTTTCATAATCGGGATCATTCGTAATCAACCCGCTGAACATCACCTGCCAGCGGATCAGCATGACCAGAACTACGATGAATGTGATCAGGAAGCCCCAGCCGACAAAAGGTAAGAACGGTATAAAGCTGAGCCCCAGAAAGACCCACATGGTGACGGCTGCCGTCTTTGTATAGCTCGCGTCGCTGTATGCCTGATTGACTTTTCGCTGAGTCTCAGCCGCGAGCTGCGCTATGCCTTTATCGATGGGCGTATCGCAGTACTTGCATCTCTCCATCCTGTCATTGATCAGCTCGCGGCAATTCGGACAGGGGAAACTCTGTATCTGGTCGAACATAGATGTAAAAATCCTCGTCCGTCTTATTGAGATGGCTGTTGTCGTCGCGCACAAAACCGATCTTTTCGAGCACTCGTCTGGATGCGGCGTTCTGCTTATCGATGGAGGCGACGACCGCCGGCGCTTCCAGCCTTTCAAAAGCATAACGCAGGCTGGCGCTGGCGGCCTCGGTGGCATAGCCCCGTCCCCAGAAGAGGCGCGCGAAATGGTAAACCAGCTCAAGCTGCGGCCCGCCCTCGAAGAGATTGAAGCCGCAAGCGCCGATCACGCGGCCTCTGCTCTTTTCCACCACGGCCCAGTGACAGAAGCCGTGCTCCACCTGATAAGCGATGCCTTTTTGGAGAGAGCGCCGCGCCGCGTTTTCATCTTTAAAGACGCCCTTCGTGTCGACAAAGCGCCAGACCTCTTTGTCACCGTAAATCTCGAAGAAGTCTCGCAGGTCGTTGAGCATCCACGTGCGCAGGATGAGACGCTCGGTCTCAAGAATGATCGGCATGCCTTGTTCTTATACTTTCAGGTCATTTGAAGCTCGCGCTCGCGCAGGTACTTGATGCGGTCGCGTAGCTCTGCCGCGCGCTCGAACTCGAAGCGGCGCGCGGCGGCGCGCATCTCTGCTTCGAGCCGCTCGATGGTCGCGTCGATGTTTTCGCGCGTGTACTCTTCGTACTCTTCGAGATTGAGCGGCACTTTGAAGTAGTCCGCTTCGTAAGCAGTGACGAGCGTGGCCTCTATCGCCTTGACGATGGTCTGCGGAGTAATGCCGTGCTCAAGATTGTAAGCCTCCTGAATCGCGCGACGGCGCTGCGTCTCGTCTATCGCGCGCCGCATAGAATCCGTAATCTTGTCGGCGTAGAGGATGGCCTTGCCGTTGGCGTTGCGCGCCGCGCGTCCCATCGTTTGAATAAGGGAGCGGTCTGAGCGCAGGAATCCCTCTTTGTCCGCGTCCAGGATGGAGACCAGAGAGACTTCGGGCAAATCCAGTCCTTCACGCAGGAGGTTGATGCCGACCAGCACATCGAACTCGCCGCGTCGCAGGTCACGCAGAATTTTGATGCGCTCCAAGGTCTCAATATCGGAGTGCAGATAACGCACGCGCACGCCGACCTCTGCGAAATACTCCGTCAGGTCTTCCGCCATCTTTTTCGTCAGAGTGGTGACAAGCACGCGCTCGTTTTTCTCCGCGCGGATGCGGCACTCTTCCAGGAGGTCGTCGATCTGTCCTTTGACGGGCCGCACTTCTACGAACGGGTCTGTCAATCCTGTCGGGCGAATAATCTGTTCGACGACCTCGCCGCCCGCCTTCGTCAATTCATAGGGCCCAGGAGTGGCCGAGACGTAGATAGTCTGGCCTATGCGCTGCTCGAACTCCTGAAAGTTCAAGGGACGATTGTCCATCGCCGACGGAAGACGAAAGCCGTATTCGACAAGTGTTCGCTTGCGCGACTGGTCGCCTTTGAACATGCCGCCGATCTGCGGGACGGTCTGGTGCGATTCGTCTATGACCATGATGGTGTCGCGCGGCAGGTAATCAAGCAGTGTAGGCGGCGGCGCGCCCGCAGGCTTGCCCGTCAGGTGGCGCGAATAGTTTTCAATGCCGCGACAAAAACCCATCTCCTTGATCATCTCAAGATCGTACATCGTGCGTTGATGCAGGCGCTGCGCCTCGACCAGCTTGCCCTCC
>DATLMN010000036.1:0-24164 GCA_035537255.1 Pyrinomonadaceae bacterium
TGTCACAGAGTTACTCGATAAGTGGAAGAAAAAGTACCGTTTAGGCAAGGGTGAAGTCAAAGTGCTGAGGGCGATGCTCGGCATGTGCCATGAAGCAGGCGGGGACGCCTGTTACGTTAAAATCTCTCAGCTAATGCAGGCGGCGGAACTCAAGGAGCGCCAGACCCAACTGGTCATCCGTAGCCTCAGGGAACTCAGATTGATCGAAAAGGTAGCTGAATACTCCAATCTTGATCGGCTCGGAACCCGGTATCGTGTCGTCCTAGACGCCGATTGAACCCTCACCACACAAGCTATTCCCCTTTAGAATCAGCAGCTTAATACAGGATAGTCCTTGAATACTGCGGGGTACAGCTATTGTTGTGCCCCGCAGAAATAAATGCACCCCGCAGTAATTATTACGGGGTGCAATAAAAACTGCGGGGTGTGAAAATAAATGCACCCCGTAATAATTACTGCGGGGTGCAATAAATATTGCACCCCGCATTTATTTTCACACCCCGTAATAATTAGTACGCCCCGCAGTAATTACTGCGGGGCGTACTAAAAAATGCGGGCTTCACAAGAATTTAAGATTGGTGTAGGTATTAACGCAGGATATGAAGAGGGCGCCTTTAACGGGCGCAAAAAACAAATGACCTGAAGCGCTTGTGTTTGGCGACCGCGCGCTCCAGGTCAAACTGAAAACTCGCTTTGATGGCGAGCCGGGATTTGTGTATCTAACCCGAAAGGCATTATACACGCTCCGGCCATCCCAATCAAGCCTTTTATCTACAGGAACTTGACCATGAGCCTCCAACCTTTACCGAGCCAGCGCTTTATTCGAAAGACACAGCTCGCGCCCAACGAGTATCGTAAGAATTTTCAGCAGATAGATCGGGAAATCCTCTCGGCCGTGACATCAGCGGAGGCCGATCAGGTCACGCCGCTGATGAGCAAAATCTACCTGCGCCTGGTGAACGCGCCCGAGAATTACTGGGAACGCGAAGGAGTTTTGCGGATTGAGGCCGAGATACGAGAGGAAAAACTGGTGAAGGCATGGGCCGTACTCTGTGAGATGGTCGGCGTGGCATCGGCGACGGCGAGTAAGGCCATCCGCTGGATGCACGAGCAGGGAATCATAGGCTATTTCTCAGGGAAGAACGGAGTCGGCCTGAGGATATTCCTCAACCGCGCAGCATCCTCCATTGGCGTCAGGCCGGGGCAGGCAGGCAAAAAAATTTTGGCCTTTCCTCCTGCTTCGTCTGAAGTGGGTCATGGTTCAGCGAATGAACCAGCCTTTAATGACAGCTTCGCTGTTAGAGAAGTTTCAGACACAGATATAAATCCCGGCGCGCCAAAAAACGGCGCGGACAGCGAACTGGTAGTTAAAACATCTTCCGACCCGACCGCACCCGCTCGAGTCAATTCAAACAGGCACGCCAAGCCTGAAGTGGCATCATCCTGCACTACTAGTGTGATCTCACTCGACGATGTCGTTGCCCGCTTGAAGGCAGAGCTTGAGCCGGCGATACACATGGCCGCGAGGCAGGCTGCGTCACGCGAGCACGAGCGCACACGCGAGTGGCTGGAGAAGCGCGGACTGCCGAAAGCCGCGCGCGTGGCGCAGCACGAGGCTTACAACGTGTTGAGGAAGTACGGAGTGATCAGCGAATCATCACGCGGCCCCGGCGCGCACGCAGATGTTGGCCGCAGTGACTACACGCCGCCGGAGCCGCACCGGCTCTCACCGGATGAGATTACAGACATGGCCGGCGTTTGCGTTGCGATGCTGGAAACCAAAGGGCAGTCGATTGAACTCACGCTGTCGGAGATGAGTACCGAAGCGGGAGGATTCCTGTTGCAGGAGGACGCTCCTCTGGTGCGCGAGAAAGCGAACTCTCTGCTCTCCGAACGCAAGAGCAGAGAAGGGAAGTGAGAGGAGGATTCATCTCATGTCGTCAGTTGAGCCACAGTGCGGGCAGTCAGATCGAGCGCAAAGTAATGAACGAGGAGGCGGAAATTCCATTCCAGAATTCCCGAAGGCCGTTAATAGCGATTTAGCCTTTGTGCGTCAGAAGTTCAGCACCTATTGCAATGCGCTTAACTTCATGAGACCCATTCATATTAGCCCTATTTGTTTCTTATCAGCATGCCGCACGAAGAGGTTTTGCAGGATTGTATAATTATTCGCGAGTATCGTCTTACCGCCTCTATTCCAGAGCCATTAGACTCAAACTAAAGCAGTAGGACACAAAATGGCTACTAACGAAACTAAATCTTCAAGATATTTGGAGAAAGTTGAGGTGAGCCTGCCGGTGTTGCCTCGGAGTAGAAACAATGCAGACGCGCAAACTTGGAAACAGCAACCCGGAAGTCTCGGCCCTCGGTCTCGACTGCATGGGACTGAGCTTTGGCTGCGGCCCGGCTACAGACGAGCGGGAGGCGATTTCACTGATCCGCTCGGCGACCATATTCCTGTCGTGAGTGGCCGGCTTGGACACAATCAGGGAGATTCATAATGAGTGACGACTTCGACGAGACCTCGGAGCCTGAGTTGACAGCCGACGAGGAAGCACTGTTAGAGGAGATGCCGATGTTGACCGACATCGGGCAGGCGCGACGCACATTTCTGGGGCAGACCCTCGCGGGCAGCCTCGGCGCCTTCGCGTTGATGCTGCTGGAGAAGGAGCAAGCGTTAGCAGCGCTCGCCACATCACCCGACGCATTGTTCGCCCCGGCCCCGGCATTGGAGAACCCTATCAGGGTAATGCTGAAGGTCAACGGCGCGACCAAAACCTTGGAAATCGATTCGCGCGTGGTACTGCTCGACGCGCTGCGCGAGAGGCTCGAACTGACGGGGACGAAGAAGGGCTGTGATCAGGGACAGTGCGGGGCCTGCACTGTCATCGTCGACGGGCGGCGCGTGTTGTCGTGTCTGACTCTCGCCGCCACACTGGAAGGCCGGGAGGTCACGACCATCGAAGGACTGGCGAAGGGCGACCAACTTCATCCCGTACAGGCGGCCTTCATCAAGTACGACGGCTTCCAGTGCGGGTACTGTACGCCGGGGCAAATCTGCTCTGCCGTCGGAATGCTGGAAGAGGCGCGGCGCGGTGATGTGAGTCACGTCACCGAAGACGTGACGAAATCGACTACGCAACTCACGGACGACGAGATTAGAGAGCGGATGAGCGGCAACATCTGCCGTTGCGGCGCATACCCGAAAATCGTAGCCGCCATTCAGGAGGCCCACTCCGGCAAAGAGACGGCGCGGACGTGGAGCTTCGTCGAAGAGGAAGAGCTGGCGCGGGTCAGGAAGGAGTGGACGGATGAGACCGTTTAAGTACGTGCGCGCGAGCGACGTTGATGCAGCCGCTCGCGTGGTAGCGGCGAACCCGCAGGCGAAGTTCCTTGCAGGTGGGACAAACATCCTCGATTTGATGAAGGAGGACGTAGAGCGCCCGAACGAACTCGTCGACCTGACCCGCCTGAATCTCGCCGAAATCAAGGCCGCAGGTAGAGGCGTCTCCATCGGCGCGCTGGCTAAGAACACGGACACCGCCAACCACCCGCTCATCCGCAAGAACTACCCACTGCTGACTCAGGCCATTGTCGCGGGCGCGTCCGGCCAACTACGCAACATGGCGACCAACGGCGGGAACCTTTTGCAGCGCACGCGCTGCCAGTACTTCTACGACACGGCGATGCCGTGCAACAAGCGCGAGCCGGGCAGCGGGTGCGGCGCGCTCGAAGGCTTGAACCGCATCCACGCAATCTTCGGATGGAGCGAGAAGTGTGTGGCCACCTATCCGGGCGACATGGCTAACGCGCTCTACGCGCTCGAAGCAGTCGTGAGGGTCAGGGGCGCGGGCGGGCGCGAGCGCACGATTCCCATTAATGATTTTCACCGGCTGCCGGGCGATTCGCCGGAGAAAGACAACAACCTTCAGCACGGCGAACTCATCGTGGCGATTGATTTGCCGAAGTCCAACTTCGCGAAGAACTCCTATTACCTGAAAGTCCGCGACCGTGCTTCCTATGCCTTCGCGCTCGTTGCTGTGGCCGCCGCGCTCGAACTAGACCGGGGCACCATCAGGCAGGCGCGCATCGTGCTCGGGGGCGTGGCTCACAAGCCATGGCGGAGCACGGAGGCGGAAGCTGCGCTCTCCGGAAAACCCGCCTCTGAAGAGAGCTTCAGGCGAGCGGCCGAGGCGGCGCTCAAAGACGCGAGACCGCTCGCGCATAACGCCTACAAAGTTGAACTGGGAAAGCGCGCCATTGTCCGCGCGCTGATGCGTGCGAGCAGAATGGCTTGACGCGAGGGAGGCTATCGGATGACGAGGTACATCGGTAAAGAGGTGAGCCGCGTGGACGGCGTGGCGAAGGTGACGGGCAGGGCGAAGTACGCGGCTGAGTTCCGCGTACCGAACCTCGCGTACGGTTTCATTGTGCTGGGCACGGTGGCGAAAGGTACTATCAGGTCCATTGACACCCGTGAGGCCGAAGCAGCAGCCGGCGTGATTCATGTCTTCACGCACCTGAACACGCCAAAGCTCGGGCCGAAGACCATCACGGAGGATGCGCCGCCGAGAGGCGCACGCGATGAGCGTGACAAATCATTCCGGGCGCTCCATTCAGACAGAATCTACTTCAACGCTCAGCCCGTGGCGCTCGTCGTCGCCGAGACGTATGAGCAGGCGCGCTACGCAGCGCGCCTCGTCAAAGTCTCCTACAACGCGGAGAAGCACGTGACCGACACGGAGGCCGTGCGCGGGCGTGCGCGGATGCCTCCGCGTGCGCCGGCGAAGCCTCGTGGCAATCCTGAGGAGGCGATGAAGAGCGCGCCCGTCAAGGTCGAGGCCGAGTACCGCATACCGATTGAGCACCACAACCCGATGGAGCCGCACGCGGCCATCGCTGTCTGGCAGGACGACAAGCTGACTATCTTCGATAAGACGCAGGAGGTCTACGGCGTGCGCGCGCACCTCGCGTCGGCCTTCGGCATCCCCGAGGAGAACGTCTCTGTCATCTCCCCTTACGTCGGCGGGGCCTTCGGGTCGTCGCTCAGGCCGAACTACTATCCCGCGCTGACTGCGATGGCTGCCCGCGAACTCAAACGCCCGGTCAAGGTAGTTTACACGCGCACCCAGATGTTCACAGGCCACGGCTACCGCCCGTATACGATTCAGAAGATTGCGCTCGGAGCCGAAGCGTCAGGGAAGCTCACGGCGATGATTCATGAGGCCGTGCACAATACCTCCTCCTTCGAGGAGTTCAACGACAGCACAACGGGCTTCACGCGTCAGGTCTACGCCTGCCCGAACCTGTTTGCTCCGACGAAGATTACCGACACAGACCTCAACACCCCGACATGGATGCGCGCCCCCGGCGCTGTCAGCGGCATGTTCGCCCTCGAATGCGCGATGGACGAACTGGCCTACGCGCTCAAGATTGACCCGCTCGAACTCCGGCTCATCAACTATGCCGAGGTGGACCCTGAAAGCGGTCGTCCGTTTTCGAGCAAGGCGCTCAGGGAGTGCTACCGTTTGGGCGCGGAGAAGTTCGGCTGGAAGCAGCGCAAGTTCGAGCCGCGCTCTATGCGCGACGGACGATGGCTGGTCGGCTGGGGCACTGCCACCGGCGTCTGGGGTGCTTTCCAGAGGCCCGCCAGCGCCAGAATCACGTTCGCGGCGGACGGCACTGCGCACGTCACCAGCGCGACGAGCGACATCGGACCCGGCACTTACACTGTGATGACCATGATTGCCGCCGAGTACTTGGGGCTGCCAATCGAGCGCGTGAAGTTCGAACTCGGCGACACGAAGTTCCCGCGCGCGCCATCGCAGGGCGGCTCTCAGACGACTTCGAGCGTCGGCTCGGCTGTGCACGGCGCAGCGCTGGCCGTCACTGCCAAACTGCTCGCGCTGGCGAACCGGGAAGCGAACTCGCCGCTGAAGGCGGCGGCGACTGCCGATGTCGAGATGCTCGACGGTCGGCTGCGGCTCAGGACCGACCAGACGCGCTTCGTCAGCATTTCTGAAGTCATGCGCCGCAACGGCCTCGCCAAGATTACCGAGACGTTTGAGTCGCGCCCCTCGAAGGAGCGCGAGAAGTACGCGACGATGGCCCACGGCGCGCAGTTCGTCGAAGTGAAGGTCGACCCGGACCTCGGCATCATACGCGTCACACGCGCTATAGAGGTCACGGCCTGCGGCAAAATCATCAACCCTAAGGCTTCGCATAGTCAGGAGATCGGCGGCGTCGTCTGGGGCATCGGCATGGCTTTGCAGGAGGCGACCGAAATCGACCACCGCTTCGGGCGTATCATGAACCCGAACCTCCAGCATTATCACGTGCCCGTCAACGCCGACGTGCACGAGGTCGAGACGATGTTCGTCGAGGAAGATGACAAAGTCGTGAACCCGCTCGGCGTCAAGGGCATGGGCGAACTCGGCATGGTCGGCATCCCCGCGGCCATCGCCAACGCAGTCTTTCACGCCACGGGCCGTCGCATCAGGGAACTGCCAATCACGCCGGACAAGTTGCTGTAGAGAGGGGCCATCTGATGAACGAAGTGCGGTTATTGGTTGAAGCGTTCGACGGGGCGAACAAGAGGGGCGAGCAATGCGCACTGGCGACGTTGGTGAGCGTCGAAGGCTCTTCATACCGGCGTCCCGGCGCGCGGATGCTGGTCTGCGAAGGTGGTGCAAGCACAGGCACCATCAGCGCCGGGTGCCTCGAAGGAGATGTCGTCGAGCACGCGAAGCGCGTCATCAAAGCGGGCGAGGCTAAGCTCTTCGAATACGACACTGCATCGACGAGCGACGAGATGGCATGGGGGCTTGGTCTCGGCTGCAACGGCATCGTGCGCGTGCTGGTCGAGCCGCTCGCTTCCACGTCGCTCTACGTCGAAGCGCTGAGGCGTTCGTGTGAAGCGCATGCGGGGGCCTCGCCCATAACGGTCGCGACCGTCTATCAGCATACGTCTTCCGGCTCAGCCCGCGCCAAGGGGCGCGTCGCAATCGGCGCGCGGCTCTTCATTGACGAAGGCGGTGAGACGGGACGCGAGAACTTGAGCGACGAGGTGGCGTCGCTCATCGAAGAGGACGTGCGCATGACGGCGCGCGCGCAGTCGCTTAGTGCCGGAGTCTATGAGGTCGCGGGCGGCTCCTTGAAGGTCTTCGTGGAGACGCTCCTGCCGCCCGTTCATCTGGTCGTCTTCGGTGCGGGGCACGACGCGCTGCCGGTCGTCGAACTCGCGCGCGGATTGGGCTGGCAGACGGAGGTTGTTGACCCGCAGGCCCGCTCCGCCAGCCGTTCAAGGTTTGCTATAGCGGACAGGGTCACGCTCGCGCGCCCCGAAGAGCTCTGCTCGCGAGTCGCGATTACGCCGCGAACACTTACGCTTCTCATGTCGCATAACTACTCGCATGACCTCGAACTGCTCAAGTTCCTGCTCTCGTCGCCCGCACGCTACATAGGGGTCATGGGACCCCGCAAACGGACCGAACGGATGCTGAATGAATTGGCGGCGAATGAAGACGCATACCGTTTGGAAGAAACCGAACTTGCACGCCTTTATTCGCCAGCTGGTCTGGACGTAGGGGCGAACACTCCCGCCGAGATTGCTCTATCAATCGTCGCCGAGATGCGCGCGGTGTTGGACGGGCGGCGCGGCGGAATGTTACGCGCTCGTCGAGGGTCCATTCACGGCAGTCCGGATGACGGCGAGCGTGTGCTCTGGACGGAGGAGCAGGTTCTGCCTGTGGCGTTGGCGTGAAGGGCGAAGGCTCACCGGAGAGGGCATTATCTATGGTGGTCGAAAGCAACGCGGTGAGCGTCGGCGCTGTTGTTCTGGCGGCGGGGTCATCCTCCCGCATGGGCAGCCCGAAGCAGACTCTTCAATTCCGGGGCGAGAGTCTGCTCAGGCGCTCAGCCTTGGCCGCGCTCGGCGCGGGGTGTTTTCCCGTCATCGTGGTGACGGGCGCACACAGTGAGTTGTCAAGACGCGAGTTGGACGGCATCAACGTGCGGGAAGTTTTGAATGCCCTTTGGGAGACCGGGATGGCGTCGTCAATTAAGGCGGGTGTCGAAGGTCTTGTCAGTGCGGACGCCGACATAGCCGCAGCCGTCCTTTTGCTGTGCGACCAACCTCACGTCACCGCCGACATTATCTCCAACCTGATCGCGGCACATCAAACCACCGGAAGAATTGTCATTGCCTCGACGTATGGCGAAAGCTTCGGCGTGCCTGCGTTATTCGGTAGGACGCTCTTCGCCGAACTGGCACAACTCGAAGGAGTGGACGGCGCAAAGCAGGTTATTAAGCGACACGCTTCAGAAGCGCACTTCTTACCCTTCCAAGGCGGCGAGGTGGATGTCGATACTCCTGATGATTTCTCGCGCCTGATTGAATGCGAACACGCGTTGGCGAAAAGGGGAGTTGAGATTTGAGAAAAGCATTTATCTTCCTATTAATAATTACTATATGCCTTGTCTCCGGTTGTGCTCACGGACAATAGCTTTCGCCGGACAGAAAATCGGGTTTCGTGTAACGATGACGGCGGAGTAAGCAACTCAATCGTCACAGCCTGCGGACAGAGCCTTAGTTTGATCTGCTGTCATTGCATATCCGTAGATGGCCGCAAATGGCTTTCAGGTGAACGACAGACAAACTTACAAATCTTGATTATCACCTGCCTTTGTTGTATACCTAACAGTGTTGTCTAACTAACGTAAGTGAGGGGCCGCGCCTGTAGTTCCTTAAACTGCTTATCTGTATTAACACGATTCCGGGCGAAAAAGGGTTATGAAAGAGAATCTGCTTTTGGCGGTGCTGCCGCGCAAGGAACGGGAGCGTCTGGAGCCGCACTTGGAGCATGTCACCTACGACCAAGGTGATATCCTGATCGAGCCGAATGAACCGATCAAGCTCATCCTTTTCCCTTACGACCTTGTCACCTCCACCATTCAGGTGATGTCGGACGGGATGGCCCTCGAAGTGGGCTTGATGGGCATCGAGGGCATGATCGGCATTCAATACTGGCTGCGCCAGAAGACGACCCCTACCAGAACCCTCGTGCAGGTTCCGGGCTCTGGACTGCGGATGAAGGCCAGCGTCTTCAAGCGGGAGGTGATGGACAAGCCGAGCCCGCTCAACGAACTAGTCGCCTCCTACATACATGCCTTTCTGGTCATGACCTCACAGGTGGCGGTCTGTAACCGCCTCCACGAGATGGACGAGCGTCTCAGCCGCTGGCTGATGCTGACCTACAACCGCACGCAGCGGGAAGAATTCCCCCTCACACAGGAGTTCCTTGCGCTGATGCTCGGCGCGCACCGCCCGACGGTCTCGACGGCGGCCAACATCCTCCAGAAGGCGGGCCTCATCAGCTACAGCCGCGGACGCATTACAATCCTCGACCCCAAGGGGCTGGAACAGGGCTCCTGTGAGTGCCTGACGATAATGGAAGAGCAGTTCGATAAAATCTTCGACCAGCCGTGGATTGAACTCGCCCGCCGGGAGAAACGAGAAGAATAGAATCCCCGCCTCACCACCTCAACCAACCGAATACCGTTTCTAATCTGTCCTAATGTCTCCTGAACGACAGACGTAAAAAGCGTCCTTTCGTACCATGCCGCGCGCAAGGATAGGCGGGCGGCGCTTCTTCGTGCATGTTGCCCTTATGTTGTCTCCACAACATAAGAGTGTTATCATGGGAGACAGTTTACCAGCCCCCTCGAAGATTAACGCGGTCATGCGACATGGGTTTGAGTTCCCCGCCTTCTCCTTGCGCCTTCCATTGGCTTTCATTTGAGTAGCGCAAATGTGGGAGTGAATCAAAATGAGTACACGCGAACGACCTTACCATCAGATTGGAAACCAGATTCTGGCGGCGATTTCGCCGGACGAGTACGAAAGACTCTCTCCGCACTTCGAGCAGGTCGAACTGCCGCACGGGCAGGTGCTGATTGCGAGTGAGGAGCCTATTCAATTTGTGTATTTCCCTGACGGCGCACTCATTTCGCAGGTGACTCAGTTGTCGGACGGCTCTACGGTCGAAGCCGCCGTCGCGGGCCGCGAAGGAATCGCGGGCCTGCCGGTCATCTGGGGTGCGGATTCGACTCCGATGCAATCAGTGGTGCAGATTCCGGGCACGGCCATTAAGGTCAGGACTAAGGTAATCCGTGACGCGTTCGCGCGGGGCGGGGCGCTGCAATTCAGGATTCTTCGTTACGCACACACACTGTTTATCGCCGTCTCACAGAATGCCGCCTGTAATGCTCAACATCGAATCGAGGCGCGCCTCGCGCGCTGGCTGCTCACGAGCAGCGACGCAGTTGAATGTGATGAAATGCCGCTGACGCAGGAGTTCATCGCGACCATGATGGGCGTGCGACGCGCCGGGGTCGCCTGCGCCTCGCTCATTCTGCGGGAACAGGGCTTGGTCAATTACAAAGGGGGCAACATCCGAATCATTAACCGCGTGGGACTGGAGACCATCGCCTGCGAATGCTACCGGGTGATTAAAGAGCAGCTCAACCTTTTGACGAATAACGGGGACCGGCAAGTCCCTTTAACTCTCAAGAGAACTGACTCTGATAAAGGGGCAAATGATGTATGACTCGGAACAGTCGTCGACTGCCACTCAGAATCGCCTGCTCGCCGCTCTGCCCCCCAAAGAGTACGAGAAGCTCGCGCCTCACATGGAGAAGGTCTCGTTCGAGCAGGGGCAGGTTCTCTATGAGCAGAATGAGCCTATCGAATATATACACTTCCCGCTCAACGGGGTGGTCTCGATGGTCGTCATCACGCAAACCGGGGCAAGCGTGGAGGTCGGCTTAGTGGGGAGGGAAGGCTTCGTCGGTTTCCAGCCACTTCTGGGGACGAAGAGCGCGCAGAACCGCGCCATCTCACAGATTCCGGGTCACACCCTCAGAATCAAATCGGAGACGCTGAAAAAAGAGTTCGACCTCGAAGGTAGTCTGCAAACCATCCTGCACCGCCAGCTTCAATCGCAGATCGTACAGATGTCGCAGGGCGCGGCCTGCAACCGCCTGCACGAGGTCAATGAGCGCCTCGCCCGCTGGCTCCTGATGATGCACGACCGGGTGGAGTTCGACAAACTGCCTCTCACGCACGAGTTTCTTTCACAGATGCTTGGGGCCAACCGCGCCACCGTCTCTCTGACGGCGGGAGTCTTCCAGCAGGCCAGCCTTATCCGGTACGCCCGGGGCACAATCACCATCCTCGACCGCGAGGGGCTGGAAGAGATAGCCTGCGAGTGCTACCAGATTGTCAAAGCGGAGTTTGATTTGGAAGCTTAAACCTCTAACATTCCCGCACAAATACCCTCTTTTTATTTTCTCCTAAGTTAGCCAGCCAACAGAGTTGTCTTACCAACAGACAACCGTTTTCTCTTTAGCTAAAATCCCTCTGTATTGTAGAATACATAAGGCGCAGGTCTTCTTCTGGATCGCTCCTTGTGTTACCGGATCGAACCCCTCTCGAATGCGGGAGGCGATCCTGAACGGAGAATTGCGCTAACTGTGGCAAAAGATAGAGACAGTAATATTAAAAACAGAATTCTTGCAGCTTTGTCGCGTGAGGAGTACGAGCGGCTCGCCCCCCATTTAGAGGAGGTTTCGCTCTCTTTGGGCACGATACTTTACGACTTTGAAGAACCCATCACGCACGTCTATTTCCCCAACAACGACACGTTGGGGTCTCTGCTCTCGACGACCGAGAAGGACTCGGCCATCGAGATAGGCGTGACCGGCAGCGAGGGCGTGCTCGGCTTTTCGGCCCTGATGGGAATTGACCGGACGCCCCACCGCGTTTTGGTGCAAATTCCGGGCAGGGCGTGGAAGATTAAAACGCCCGTTATTCGTAAGGAGTTCAGGCAGGGAGGGCGGCTGCACGACCTGATTCTCAAGTACGTGCACGCGATTTTTACACAGGCTTCGCAGACGGCCGTTTGCAACCGCCTGCACCCGGTGGAGGCACGCCTCGCGCGTTGGCTGCTGACAGTGCGTGAGCGCGTCGAGACAGACCAGTTCCCGAGTACGCACGACTTCATGGCGCGGATGCTCGGCGCGAATCGCGCGACCGTCAGCCTGACGGCGGCGACCATCCAGCAGGCCGGTTACATTACGTACAAGCGGGGCAAACTGACCGTCCTCGACCGCGAAGGCTTGCAAGACGTGTCCTGCGAGTGCTACGGGATTGTTAAAAAGAGGTACGAGGACATTCTGAAATTTTAGAGTGTGGTCCGAGAGTTTTTGAAAGGAAGACAAGCAATGGGAGTTACAAAAGCGTCCGCGACGATCCTACTGGTCGACGACGTTGACGAGTGCCGCATGCTGGTAAAACAGGGCTTGGAGCGCATGGGCTACCGCGTGCGGACGGCCTACGACGAGCAGGACGCCATAGAGAGAGCAGGTTACATGCTCCCGGACATGATTCTGCTGGCGATGGGGAGGGTGCCGCCGCTCCGGACCCTCGACATGGGCTGCCGCATTCGCTCGGACGTGAAGGCTGGCGACCACGTGAAGGTCGTGGTCTACGCCGATAGGGCGGACGAGACCGTCCCCGAAGGCGGGGAGGTCAGCTTGGGGCCTAACGAGTACGTTATCCTGCCCGAAGACGGCGATCAGTTGAAAAGCTTTTTAGCGCGCATTCTGCACAAATGAAGAGAAGTATTAACGAGCACGAATTTCAGCGGTTGTGCGAGGGCGTCGAGTCTGATGCGGACGTGGTTCTGCGTAATCGTGGCGTCTTAACCGGCGACCTTGCAATGCAGCGCGAGTTATTCACCCGGCTCTGTGACAGGCTGAAGATCAATACGGAATCGACACAGGTGTCTGACTTACTGGAGAGCGAAACCGGGTACAGCTTCGCCATCATGCAGACGCTCGAAGAGAATATGCAACCGGCCTTTCTTTACATAGACACCCTCGGCCCCTTTCTCAAACGTGTCAGTGCGATTCATTAAAAGAATGATTTTCCATAGAAGCGAAATACCTCAGCGCATACCTCAGCGCGCCCCGGCCGGAATCTGCTCCGCCGCCTCACATCTCAATGAGTGCCAGCCGTTCGAGCTTCACGAAGATTGCCGATATTAATGGTTGGATAAATCCTCATACAGCCGCTCGTACTCTTCTCTGATAACTCTGTAGCACTCGCACGCTTTGGCCTCCATGCCCCTCCGGTCAAGAATTTTAATGTGTCCGCGCCTGTAATCTATCAAACCCGCCTCCTTGAATTGCATAGACGCACCGCTAATGCCCGCGCGCCTCACTCCCAAAGTGAGTGCGATCAGTTCGTGCGTCAGCACAAGCTCGTCACCCGTATAGTCGTGCATCATCAGGAGCCATCTGGCTAAATGTTGCTCCAGCGAATGAAGTTTGTTGCAGGCCGCAGCCTGTCCCGTCATGGCCAGCAGCATCTGCGTATAGCGGAACAGCAGATGCGACATTCTGCTCCTCTCGGAGCGTAGTTCACGCCTGAAAGCCTCTGCGCCTATCCTTTGGGCCGTGCCCGCGACATGCGCTATCAACTGTGTGGGCGTCATATTCGCACCGAAAAAGATGTTCAGTCCCACCAGCCCTTCATGGCCTACGGGGCCGACTTCCACGGTGGCCCCGTCTTCCATCATGCAGAGCATGGAGAAGACTACCGTCTCCGGAAAGTAGACGTAATCAATATGATCTCCCGCTTCATAAACGACCTCTCCCTGTGAGAGTGTGACGCGCTCCAGTTGAGAGAAGAGGTGTTGGTAATCCGTACTATTTAATGTGGCAAGGATTCTGTTTTCCGGCGGTCGGGGCTGCGAGGTCGGGGTGGTGGACATGGGAAGAGCATCCTTTCTTTCAATGGAAACCCATGAAGTTGTCGATGGACGTTCTTTAACAGGACTTCATACCGGACATGCCGTTTCGCGGCAGGAGCATAACACACTCCGCCTGATATCAGACATATAAGCTCTAGTGTCCAACTAATCGCTCATCATCTCCCCTACACGGAAAACTTCCGCCCGCCCCTCTTGTGAGGAATATGACTTTCAGTCCTGCTCAAAGCTTTGCACTTTCAGTGCAGACTTGTTTAGTCACTATTCGCAGGAGACTCCCAACCTTAAGGTCCGACCACCGCACAGTCCGTATTAAACCTCGTCACCGCTGACCCGAAGCGTTGCTGGTATTCCGCCGATGTCAAAAACGCACAGACCATCGCACGGAAATTATTGGGCGCTCGGTTGTTCAGAATGCCGAGCCAGAATTGATAGCCGCCGTCGTCAGGGTCGCGCTGCAAATATCCGAAATACTGCATCAGCACGAACGCCGCGTTATATTCGGCCTGCGCGAAATTAGCATTCTCGGCCACCTGCCGCACGACCAGCGCTCGTCCTCCCGTGTTGAAGTCATTAATCAGACTGGCTCGCTGGCTCGATAAATCAACTCCGGAGTTTTGCTGCACCGTCAGCAACAGCGCATCGACAAAGGCAGGCCCGCTCAAGCTCGCCGGATATTTGGCGATAAATTCCGGTCGTTGGACCCAATCGGCGGCAAATGCCTGCTTGTTTTGTTCAAGCTGCGCATCTTCGGGGACGCGGCTGCGGTCGGCGTTGAATTGCTGGAACGTGGGGCGCGTGCCGTAGCTGGCTTTATAGAAGCGATAGACGAAGCCGCCCGTGCGTTGAAACTCATTCTCGACGAAGAAGGCCGCCGAGACGTTGATGCGGCGAATGTGCTCGCAGGTGGGCGTGTTGGGAGGGCAGGGCGGTATTCCATTGGAGACGTTGCCGGTGATTTGCTCTGTCCAGTATTGAAGGCCGCCCGCATCCGGCTCACGGTTGAGGAAGTCGGCGTAGTGCTGCCGGACGTAGAAACGCGCATCGTCGATTGGATTCGAGTTGCTGGCGGTCGTGTCGTTATCCCTGATTTCCATCACGACGTTGGTTAAAAAGGAAGAGCCGAGTATTGCTCCGCTCGGGTTGCCGAGCGTGAGCGTCAGCGACTCGAAGCCTTCGACCAGCGCATCATCGGTCAGCAGGACTTTGAAGCTCTTGGTGGTTTCACCGGGGCTGAAGCGGAGCGTGCCAACGGCGGTCGTATAATCGGAGCGAGCCGAGGCCGTCCCGTTAATAGTGGCGTAATCAACTGTCGTCACGCCGGACGTATCGCCCGAACGACTCACAACAATGCTAATGCTGCCGTCGCCCTCGCCCACGACGTAGTGCATCTGTGTGAACTGCACTGTAATCGGCGTCGCAACGAAATCCGCCTGCCGGTTACCGTCAAGGCCGTTGACGCTGATGCTCGCCGGGTTGAAACGGTAGCTCTCCTTAACGGGAGTCACCACGTAGTTCGCACCGGAGGTAAGATTTCCGATGAAATAATTGCCGCCTTCATCTGTCTGCGCCGTGGCGGTTTGCGCCCCGCTGATGTTGATTGTCACACCGCCCAGACCGCGCGTGCTAGTGCTATCGGTCACACGCCCGGAGATGGACGGAGCGGCAACACAAGTGTTCTTTAAAACGACCGCTCCCCTGCTGTAATCAGAGGCGGCTATGTCGAGTTTTGTATCGCCGTCAAAGTCACTCGCGACGATGCCGAATACGCCGCCCGTTGAATTGCTGGCCCCCGTGTTTATTTGAATCGGAGTTCCAAACCCGCCGGTCCCGTCGCCTGAGAGGACCGTTACATCCGACCCTCCTGTGGTAAAAGCGACATCCGGCTTGGCGTCGGCATTGAAGTCCCCGACCGTGATATTCGGCAGACTATGCGAGGTGGCGAATGAAGACCTTGGCACGAAATGTCCGGCCCCGTCTCCTAACAGAATTGAGACGGCGTTGGTATACGCGGGATTCTGCGGTGGAGAACCGGGTACGATAACAACGTCGGAAGCCGCGATGTCGGCATTGCCGTCGCCGTTGAAGTCGCCGGTCGCGGCATAGGCGGTTATTTTCGTGTCGGGCGAAACGATGGCAGCGCCGAAATTACCCGTTCCTTCGCCGAGCCTGACAGCAAGCTGTCTGGAATCACTTCCGCCTCCGCCAAGAATCAAGTCCGGCACAGCGTCCGCATTCAAATCGGCAACGGCTATTAATAAATAGAGGCTGCCGAAGTTGACGGGTGCCGCCTGAGTGAAGCTGCCGTTGCCGTTGCCGAGCAGGACTTGAATGCCGTTGGTGCCGGGCGTGGACACTAGTAGGTCGGCCTTCCCATCACGATTGAGGTCGGCAGACTGGATGCGGCGCGTGAGCGGCGTTTGCCCCTGCGTGCTGAAAGTCACTTTTGTCGGAGTCTGGCCGAACGCGCCGCTCCCGTTATTGAAAAAGATTGTGACGTACGCGGAGTTGTAATCCGTGAAGACGATGTCGGGTCTGGCATCGCCATTGAAGTCGCCGAGGGCGAACCCCTGCGGCGCTCCCTGTCCAGTATCGAAGTTGCTTGATATGAAGTGGCCCGCGCCGTCGTTGAGCAGGACAGCGGCTTCGATTCCTGCGCCCGACAATCCTCCGCCGTTGGCGGTCACGAGGTCGGAGCGCCCGTCTCCGTTCAAATCGGCGGCTTGAATCGCCGTTGCCGATACAGAGAGATTATAACTAGCGACAACAAAGCCGGGCTGCCCGCAGGAATTGAATTCCTGAAAGACTGTGAAATTCTTTCCGGCGATGGTGAGCCGCCCCACGCGCGGAGCAGTGGCCGGAGCAACGTTGAAATTGACCGTCCCGTTGCCGGTGCCTGAGCCGCCCGATGTTATCGAAATCCAATCGACATTGCTCTGCGCCGTCCACGGGCAACCGTGGAGGGACGTCACCGTCACGCTGCCCGTCCCGCCGCCGGAGGTGAAACTCTGGTTGGACGACGAGAGAGACCATGTGCAGGCCGTGGCGATGAAGTCAGCCGTCTGGTCTGTACTGAGGTTGTTGAAGGTCACAGAGGGCGGGTCGAATGAGAAATTATCTTTGGTGGGCGTGACAACGTATGTGCCGCCGGCAGGCAATTCGGCAAACTGGTAGAAGCCGCTTGAGTCTGTCAGCGTCGTTAGCGTTTGCGAGCCAGTGAGGCTCATTAACACTCCGGCCATGCCGATGCCGCCCGCGCCCGTCACACGACCGTTGATTGATGGCGAGGCGGAAACTTTCGTAGTCTCGGTCGCGCTGTTGTCGGAGAGGCTCACATCAGGCTCATTGCCGGTTACCTGCGCGGTGTTTGTGATGTTGCCGGTCGCCGTCGGAGTGACGACGATAGAAACTGTCGCCGAGCCTGATGCGGGCAAGTCGCCGAGTTCACAAACGACGTTTACACCGCTGCGCGTGCATGTGCCCTGCGTCGGTGTGGTCGAGACGAAGGTCACGCCTCCCGGCAAAGTGTCTGTCAGGCGCACGCCTGTGGCGGGTGATGGGCCGTTGTTAGTCACTTTCAATGTGTAGGTCAAATTGTTGTTGACCATCACAGGGTCGCGGGAATCCGACAAGATAAGTGATAAGTCGGAACTGACGCCGATTTTAGCTATGAAGGCGTCGAGTGCGCCGCCGTAGGCCGGGCGCAGCGGATTCACCAGCGGGAAGTTGCTGGAAGTAGTATTGCCGACGACGTAGGCATTCCCGTCCCGGTCCACAGCAATAGCATTACCTCTATCGTTTCCCGTACCGCCAAGATATGTCGAGAAGAGAAGAGAAGTGCCTGACGGAGCGAGTCTGCTCACGAAGGCGTCGTTGACGAAGCCCTGCGTGCCCGGTGCGTTAACCACCGGGAAGATGTCCGAATTGGTAACGCCCGTGACGAAGGCGCTGCCGTCCGTGCCGAGCGCGATGCCTAAGCCCTGATCCGAGGATTCGCCGCCAAGGTAGGTCGAGTAGGCAAGGGATTGTCCGTTCGGGGCGAGCTTTGTGACGAAGGCATCGCCGAAGAAGGTCGGGTCGCTGATGGTTGGTTGCAGAGCATTCAGGACCGGGAAGTTGTCGGAGAAAGTCTGGCCGGTGACGTAGCTTTCGCCGCCGGGGCCGACGGCGATGGCCGTGCCGCGCTCCGATAAAGCTCCGCCAAGATAGGTCGAGTAAACGTAAGCCGAGCCTGTCGCGTTCAATCTGGCGACAAACGCATCCGAAGTCCCGTTGAATTGTGGCTGAAACGCGTTGACGACGGGAAGGTCTGTGGAAGAGGTCGTGCCGACGACGTAGGCATTACCATCGGAGCCGACCGCGATGCCGCGCACGTCGTCGTTTTCCGAACCGCCGATAAATTTGAGGTATTCCAACTGTGTGGCGGAAGCGTTCACTTTAGCCACAAAGCCATCCGTGCCCACACTCGTTCCGGCCAGAATTGTGACGGGACTACTACCTCGCGCCGCCAGAGCCAGCACAATCTTATTGGTCAGGCCATTATTGCTTGCCGCCCAATTCGCACCGGAATCCGTGCTCTTGAAGACGCCGCCTCCACCGCCCAAGCCCGGCGCAGCATAGATTGTCGCGGGTGATGAGGGGTCTACGAGTACCACGTTAATAGAGGGCACGATGCTCCCGTTGCCGGACGTGATTATCAAGCCGTTGCTGCTGCTGGTCCAGCTTGCTCCGCCGTCCGTAGTCTTATAAACGCCGTTCTCGAAGCAGGCAGCGTAGATTGTCTGCGGCTGAGACGGAGCAAACGAAAGAGAAGCTACTGACAGAGTAGTATTGTTGACGCTTAGGCCGTTGTTAACGGTCGTCCAATTCGTGCCGCCGTTTATGGTTTTGAAGACGCCGCGATTCGCTCCGGCGTAGACAATCTGAGAATTAGTCGGGTCGATAACAATCTTGTAGACGAATGGTGAGGAGCCTGTGATGTCGCCGCGCACTTCGGCCCAACTCTCGCCGCCGTTTGTGCTTTTGTAAATGCCTGCTGTGGTGCCCGCGTAGAGAGTGGTCGGCGTCACCGGGTCAATGGCGAGGGAGTTAATGATGGGAAACGAAATTCCATTGTTCTTTATCTCATACAACGCACCGCCGTTTGTGCTTTTATAGATTCCGCCACTACTTGCGTTCCCCGCGTAAACGATGTCCGGATTCGATGGGTCAACCGCGACGGTCTTGGCGGAGGGCGGAGCCGTGGAGGTGCGGACCGTGCCCGTCAATTGCCAGAGAGCGCCGCCGTCAGTGCTTTTATAGACGCCAAGGTTCGTCGCCGCGTAGATGATGTTGGCATCCGTGGGCGCAACGGCGAAGTCATTGACCGCGCTCGCCGTCAGTCCATTGCCGCTCGCCGCCCAATTGGCCGCCGCGTTCGTGCTCTTAAACACAGGAGAACCATTACGCGCATCGAGAGGGAATCTGGGGAAGTTAGCAGAACTGGTGACGCCTGCGACGTAGGCTGCTCCCGCTGCATCCACGGCGATTGCAAAGATTTGGTCCGTAGCATTGCCGCCAAGATATGTGGAATAGACGAGCGCCGTTCCGGTCGAATTGAGTTTCGCGATGAAGGCGTCCAAACCACCATCCTTGGCATCCTGCAAGACGCCAGCGGTGCGTGGGAAACTGCCGGAGCCTGTCTGACCTGCTATATAAGCGTTGCCGCCGGAATCGACGGCGATGGCATTAGAGATGTCGTCTCCATTGCCGCCAAGGTAGGTCGCGTAAACAAGAGCATTGCCCGCCGGATTGAGCTTCAACACGAAGGCATCGTTGAAGGCATCCTTGCCTGATTGAATCGGACTCGGGCCGGGGAAGTTCGTCGAAGCAGTGCTTCCGGTGACATATGCGCTGCCGTCCGCGCCGACGGCGACGCCTAAACCCTGCTCGCTCCCGCTGCCGCCGAGGAAGGTCGAATAGATAAGTACGGGGTCGATGACGAGCGGAAGCGTGCGGTCGTACGCGCCGACCTCGATGCCCACGCGCCCGTTCGCGTGCCTGCGATAGCGTGCGGAAACTTCAACCCGCTCGCCCTCAATCGTCTCTTGATAAGCAATCGGTTTCCGCTGTCGAAGTTCGCCGCTCTTCGTGCTGATGAGCAGGTCGCCCTGCTTGTTTACGCGCAACCGCTGCGCGCCGTCGAAGCGCAGCCGTATACTTCGTGTGTCCGTGCCGGGTGCAACTACAAAGTCGTATTCAAGCTGTCCCTGATTACCGTAGTAGATGAGGTCAACGCCGGGATAGACGGATTGATACCTGACTCTCTCGAAGTTTGGAACATTGGTAATCCATGCGCGCTCATCGCCGATGAGATAATTGCTTCGGCCCTGAAGCTCGCCCTCGCCTACAAGGACGGGCCGGGGGTTTGCTCCCCTCAAGCTGAGACGAAGGACGCTCTCGGTCTGCGGGGCGCGTGAGGTTAAAGGCGCGGTGTCCGTATCTGACTGTTCAATGGACTTGGACAATCGGAGCACGGCCCCCGAAGGTGTCAGAAAAAGCGTGTAGCCGCTGCCGCGCGACATATATCTGACTTCGCTGTCAGTCTGTCCATCGTTAAGCTCGAACCTGAGCGGCAGTTTGCCGTAAGCCTCAACGGCTTTCGGCGCGAGCGCGTTCGCAGATTCGCCGTCGGCGATGTTGTCAACGCCCTCTGCCAGTACGGATATTTCCGACGACAGAAGAACGCTCGTTACGACCGATAGCGAAAGCAGCATTAATAATGTTATGAGGAAACATTTTCGGCTCATGGTCGGAAATCCTTTTACCTGAGAGCAGGAGATTAGATTGGGCCCGGATTTATCACAACAGCGGTTCAGGGCAGAGTTAGTCAGGTGAAAACGCCCCGGACGTATTTGTTATGAAGATAGTTTTGACTTGCAGCGGCTCAGTGAGGTCCCGGCGATGGTCTGTGACTCACCAATAAGGACACTTGCTGATGGTCGAGTATTACAAACGGTTGCCTAACGGATAACAGCGCTCCCCTTGGTTTCAACCGAAGCACAACAATAATACGGTATGAAAGCGCTATGCAAGCCGAAAAAAGATTTTTGCACGCGCGCCGGAAAGACGCGTGGTTGAAAGTGGTAAGTATCCTCCGGCGTGAGTCGAGCTTTTCGCACCGGAGGACATTGTTTTGTTTCAGGGCATGTGCGCTCTAGAAGCCTTTATCGGCGAGCGAGTGGAGTGCGGCGAAAGGCTCGCTGCGCTTGGGCGCGAAGAAGAGGCCGCGCAACGGGTCTGCGTCGGCTTCACGGATGAAGGCAGCGGTGCGCCGGCGGCGTCCGGGGCTGTTGATGTTCTTGACGATTCTGTATTTGACCTTCGGAATAGCCAAATCTACGACGAGCGTTGAACCGCCGCGAAAGTCGTGGCTCGGCGTGTTGTCCTGTTTGTTCTTCCTGATGGTGGTGAACTGCGTCAGCGCGACGACGACTTGCGGGACGTGTTTTCCGTCGGGGCTCACACGCATGGAGCGGCGCAGTTCGTGTACCTCAAACGTATGCTTTGGGTCGAGACCGAGTTCGTCGGCGAACGACGGCGCGGCTTTAAAAGCGACGACAATCTGGTCGTGTATTTTGCGCCGCTGTTCCCGCGTCGCGTCGAACAGCTTCTCGCGGTCGTCCAGATAGAAGCAGGCGTCTGCGTATTCCTTCAGCCCTTTGATGATGACGGCATACTGCTCCCTGAGTTTATCCAGTTCCTTCTTCGGGCGCTTCGATTGGTCGATTCCCTGCCAGCGCAGCGTATCGACAGAAAGCGTGCGGAGCGTATTGGATGTCGGCGCTTCGAGGTTAATCGGATAGATGCCGCGACGGCGGAAAGCCTCTACGAAGGCGACGCGGTAGTTGTAGCGGTCGTTCGTTACGATGTCGTGGTCGGCGGTAATGAGCGCGCGCAGGTACTCGAAGAAGGTCACGTCGACGGGCGGCAGATAGTCGAGCGCGCGGATACACATATTGAGAACATGGTCGGCGGACTTCGTCGCTTCGTCGGCGAGCCGGTGTACGAGGTCAGGGTGGATTGAGCCGGTCGAGAGCACGCCCGTCCCGCCCGTGTAGATGCGAAGCAGGTCTGCGATGCGCGAATTATAGATGGCTATGAAGGCGTCGAAGACGGCGGCGACGAGGACGGCCCCGCGCGAGTGCGGCGTGAGTCGCGTCCGCAAGTCCTCCGGGTCGGGCTCGAATCTTTTCCAGACGCCGTTCTCCATCTTGCCGATGGCATTGCGCAGAGCGCCACGCCCTCCCGTGGCGTAACCGAACTGCACGGCGAGGCTGCCGAGCATCGACTCGGCTTCGATGTTGCCGCGCGTCCGGCCAATCTCGTTCTTCAAAACTTCAGGGATGGTGAAATGCTGCATCAGCGCGACGATGTCTGCGAAGCCTTCATGCAGCGCGAGCATGTCGGGGTTGGTCGGCTCGTTGAAGCGACGGTGCATGCCGTCGAGAATCGCGTGGGTGGTTTCGTGTGCGATGATGTCGTGTGAGAGACAACTGTAGACGCGGCTGCCGGGCATGTGGTCGCCGGGGTCGTCGGCTTCGGCCTCGAAGTATCCGAACAGGAGCGCGACTTCCTGCGGGCTGTAGTAGGCGTTGGCTTCCCTGAGCGCATGCGGGCGGACGACGAGTTGCTTGACGAACTGGCTATCGTCGTCATCGTTCTTCGGATTCGGTCTGGGACGCCAGAGGACCGGACGGCCAAGCGCGCTCTCGAAGTTTTCGATTGTCTTCATCGCAACGGCGTAGACCATCTGCTGGTGAAACTGCGGGTTGCCCTCCGAAGGCGCCCAACCGTCCTGCGCGAGCAGCCTTGGGTCATCGAGGTCGACGGGTTCGTAACGACGATTCGCCGCATCCTTATCGTCAATCGCCAGATACTCTCCGACCGGCCCTCTCTTCTCCATCGTCTCCCAACGAATCTTAAGCGTCACGTCATTAATGGAGGCCGTGTCGAGCCGCGACGAGAGGCTCGGGTCTACGGCGTAGACGCGAACGCGGCGGTACGGCGGATTTCTTACATCGGGCTGCGCGTCGCAGGCGGGCAAAACTTCCGGGATGACATCCTTCGAGCGGAGGGTGCGCGGCGCTGACTGGCCGGCGGCGACAGGGTAACGCTCCGCGACGTGCTTGCGCAGCGCGAGCGAAGCTTCTTTGTCTTCAATAATGGCTTCCATGAAGCGCTGAAGCTTGTCGCCCGCCAGATTGGACGTGCTGGCCGGGTCCGGCACAATCTCCTGCATATCCTCGTTGAGCAGCCAGCGCTGCGCCAGTTCGAGGTTGAACATCTGCTCGCGCGGCGGAGCCTCCACGATACCGAGGCCGGTGATGAGACGCAGGAAGGCGAACGATTCTTTGGAAGGCTCGCTCATCTTCAGCCCCAGAACGGGCCTGACGTTGAGCGCCGCGCGCGCCTGAAGCACGCCGTTGCCGAAGTGCTTCCTGTCGGACTTCAATTTGGCGGAAGTGAAGAGAGCATTGCGAACGGCTTCGACGCGCCGCCAGTTGCGCGGCAGTTCGTTCTTGTACTTCTCGAACCAGAGAGCAGCGGCGGCGGCCACCTGCGGCGTAGCGGCAGACGTGCCCTCGCCGTTCAGACGAATAATTGTTCCGCAGCCGAAAAGCGCCCATGGGATGTTCGGAGTGTAGGCGGCGATGGCTGCCTTCATGGCCGAGTCCGGGCCGAAGCTGCCTTCGAGCGCCCCTCCTTTCAGGCCGGTGTAAGGCCGGTTGTCGGCCATCACGCCGCAGACAGCTATGACGCGGCTGTAGCGCGCCGGATAAACTACCACCTTCGGCGGCGTGACGCTGATGTGGTTGCCCGCCGCCGCGCAGATGCAGATGCCCGCTTCATAAGCCTTGTCAACGGCCTCGCCCCATGCACGCGAAGGCAGCCCGCCCATGCTCAGCGTCACCACGTCGCAGCGATGCTCGACGGCGTAGTCCAAGGCACGCGCGAGCGCGCTCGTGCGCAGCAGGACAACGCGGTCGGCGATGCGCAGGGGCAGAATCTCCGCCTGCGGCGCACCGCCCGGATAAATGCCGCCGGAGGCCGCAGACTTGCCGCCCGCAAGGATGCTGATAGTGCCGGTTCCGTGGCCGGAATTGTCTACCAGGAAGGCGCGGTTATTCGGGTCTTCGGAGCTAAGTGGGTCTGCGTCGTTCTTAACGAAATTCTTTTCAAGGTGATGCAGGATGTGTTCGGGCAGGGTATCGTGCGAGCGGTAGTAACCTGTGTCAATGTGTGCGATGCGCGTTCGCGGTTCTGTGAACTCGACCTCCTCGCGCGCGTTGC
>DATLMN010000037.1:0-7368 GCA_035537255.1 Pyrinomonadaceae bacterium
GAAAATGTATTCCTTCATTTTCGGATTCCAGCGCCGTACCTGGTGGCCGAAGTGCACACCGGCCTCCAGCAGTTCTTTCATCGTAACCGAAGCCAAAAGAGAATCTCCTTCTTCAAGTGTTGGTTTAATGTACTCGCCGCAACCTTCCGCTGTGATCTCCCTCAATCAGGGAAACAACCAATCAAGGCTTGCGACAATGGACTAAAAACAGTTTTCAGTTTTTAGTAATCAGTTTTCAGCTTTACGTTTTAACTGAAAACTAAAAACTGGAAACTGGAAACTATCGTTTCGAGAACTGGAAGCGCTTGCGCGCGCCCTTCTGTCCGTACTTCTTGCGCTCTTTGATGCGCGGGTCGCGCGTGACTAGTCCCGCGTGCTTTAAGCTCGGGCGCAAATCCGTGTTGAATTCAATCAGAGCGCGCGTGATGCCGTGGCGGATCGCTCCGGCCTGTCCCGCAGGGCCTCCGCCCACGACGTTGACCAGGATGTCGAACTTGTTGACGGTCTCGGTCAATTGCAGGGGCTGGCGAATAATCATGCGCAGCGTCTCGTTGGGAAAGTATTGCTCAAAGGACTTGCGATTAATCTTGACTTCGCCCGCGCCGGGTCGCAGGTAAACGCGCGCCGTCGAAGTCTTGCGCCGTCCCGTTCCGTAATATTGTGTTTCAGCCACAGCTTTTCTCTGTCCTCTAAAATCTTTCTTTTATTCTTGAGCGCTTGCAGTGTTGATCGTGAGGGGTTGGGGTTGTTGGGCGGCGTGCGGGTGTTCGGCGTCACGGTAAACCTTTAACTTCTTGCCCATCGCCTTGCCGAGCTTTGTCTTCGGCAACATGCCTCTGACCGCCAACTCAATTATCCTCTCGGGATGCTTGGCGAACTGATCCTGGACGGAAACCTCACGCAATCCGCCCGGATACTGTGTGTGATGGCGATAAACCTTCTGCTCGGCCTTCGAGCCCTTAAAGACGGCCTTACTGGCGTTGATGACTATGACGTGATCGCCCATGTCCATAAAGGGCGTCCATTGCGGATTACGCTTGCCGGACAGGACGCTTGCGACCTCTGTGGCGAGCCGCCCGACCGTCTGCCCCGCCGCATCGACGACGTACCATTTACGATTTTCAGCGAGCCCTGTGCCGCTCGGAAAGTGTGTTGACATAGATAACTCTCTCTGGTTTAAGCGTCTAGAACGCGAACGGGTAGAATACCGAAACGGCCTGAAAAATGTCAAGTTAAGTGCGACAAGAAGTGCCGCCAGTCAAACCCATAAGGCGCGTACACACCGGAGAGGCTCATTCGGCAACCCTTGGATTGCCGAATGAGCCTCTCTTAACAGTTGATCGCTTTTTCAGGCCACGACGAAGAGCCTTAAGGCGTATTGGGGTCTGTCTGAGGCGTTGAGCCATCCCTGCGTTTGAGCTTGGGTGGATCGGACGGCTTAGACTCGGACGGAGCAGACGGATCGCTGCCGCTGCTACTGTCGGACGTGCCGGTGGCGTCGTCCGGCGCTGGCTGTCTTCGTTTCAAGGTCGGGCGTCCGGGCGCTCCCTCTTCATCCTTGTCTGCGATAGCGCCTGCGGTCGTCGCACGCGCGTTAGAGAGTCTCAACAGGCGTGCTTTGATTCGCTGAAACTCGGACGTGCTGACGATGTACTCTTCGCGCTCCGGGAAACGCGAGATCAGCGACAAGGCTGAGGCGCGGCGATCAGGAGTCTGCGGGTGCGTGGCAAAGACCTTGGCGAAAAAGCCCGGCTTCTTCTTATTCTTGGCGGAGAGTTTTTCAAACATCGTCGCCATCGCGTTCGGGTCATACCCGGCGGCGTAGAGATACTGCACGCCCAGTTTGTCCGCTTCCTCTTCCGCGCCGCGACTGAACTTCATAAAGGAGGCCAGGAGTCCGAGCCCTGCCGTGTTCTGAAAGATCAATCCGGGAATGCCGCCCAGGAAGATCGAGCCCGCGATAGCGCCCAGCTCCAACAGATTGGCCTTGGTCTGGTTCTCGACCGCGTGACGCGCGGCGACGTGTGCGATCTCGTGCGCCATCACGCCCGCCAGCTCCGCCTCGTTGTCGGCGGCCAGAAGCAAGCCTTTATTGACGTAAAAGAAGCCGCCGGGAAGGGCGAAAGCGTTGACCTCGTCCGAATCTATGACCTTGATCGTAAAAGGCACTTTGGCGTCGGAGTGAAGCACTACGTTCTGGCCGACGCGATTGACGTACTCCGTGATGATGGGGTCGTCTATGAATTTGGCCTGACGATCGACCTCTGCGGCCAGCTCGCGGCCCATCGCGACTTCGCTCTCCATCCCGGCGCTCAAGCTGGAGATAATGCCGCCGTTGATCTTGCGTTTCCCGATTTTGCTGGGGTCTTCGCTGGTCGAAAGCGGTTTGCCTGACGATGCCGTCCTCACGGGCTGAACCGGAGTCTGCTTGGGCGCGGGCGCTGGCATCACCGGCGGAGTGTCGTCCGCCTGTTGGGTACTCTGTTGATTCTGTGCTTGCGATTGCGGCGCAGCCATCACTGCGATGCTGCCCGTCCATACTGAGGTGGCGAGCAGAAGTGCGGTCAGGGCGCGGGAGATGCGACTACTCATGTCGAAAAGCCTCCACAAACTTGCTTTGGTACAGTGCCAATTGAAAGGAGTCGCTTCTATCCCGCAAGCGCTCCGCCTCAGGTGGCTGATAACCGCATTTTCAGAAAATGCGGCGAAAATCATCTCATCAAACAAAGGAGACGTGCCCGGCGAAGGTGTCAGTCGGTTTAACAGGACTGCTTTTGCTTTTAAGGCACGCAAGCCTTTGATGCACGGCTCTGCCCGCAGGGTTGCGCCCACAGACCCCCACTACCGGGACATTTCAGGGCCTCAAGGGCGGTCAGCTTCCAGGGGGAGCTTTCCCAAAAGGGAGCGGGACGGCCATTATAGCAGCAGTAGGGCCTGAAAATTCTAGATATTGCGCGCTTTATCAGGGCATGTTACATTCCTTAAAGGGAGTCTAGAGTCCGCTCTCTCGCTTGCCCGCCTCAGCGTCCGCTCCACCCGATTCTATGAAACGCGCGCCCGATAAGATCAAGGATTTCGTTCAGCCGCAGGCCTTCGATGAGGTTCGCAACTATACCAACGACCCTTCGCGGTCGCTGGCCGCATACCATTTTACGGATGCGACCTCCGATCTGCTGGGGCGCTGGCTGGACGCGCTCGCAGACCTGCCGCGTAACCGTGGCTCGGCGCGAGCCCTGGCGGGACTGCGCGGCGTCGGCAAAAGCCATACGCTGGCGGTCTTTGCAGCGCTCTCCGCCTTCCCGGACCTGCGCCAGAGTGTCGGCGAAGCCCACATCGCGGCCAGCGCCGGTCGGCTGCTCAATCGTCGTTATAAGGTCGCACAGGTCGAGCGTGGGACGCGCGCCACTCTGATGGAAGAGTTGTGCGCGGCCTTTGCCGCCACCTTCGGCGGAACGGAGGTCGAGTGGAAAGACGACCCACGCAGAATGCTTGCGCTGGCCGGGAGCATGAGCGAGGGGCCGTTAGTCCTGATTATTGATACGGCGCTTGGCCGTGAAGACCGCGTGCGGCGCGACGACGGGCCGCTCCTGAGTGAGCTGGCAGAGGCCGCCACGCAACTGACTGCCTTCGTCGCGCTCGCCCTTGACGACGACATAGAGGGAGCGGACGGCGCGAACGTCGCGCTCTCCGGCGCGTTCCAGATTGATTACCTCGACCCGGAACATCTTTACCGGATCGCAGACCTCTTCCTTTTCCGCAAGACGCCGCGCGCGCGTGCCGCGCTGCATGATTTTTATGTCACGCTGCGCGCCGCCGTCCCCAGCTTCAACTGGAACGAGCTGCGCTTTACAGAGCTTTATCCTGTACACCCGCTGGTGGCGGATATTGCGCATGCCGTGCGGCTCTACGCGCCGCGTTTCGCTTTCCTGCCGTTTGCCGCCGAAGCAGTCGCGCGCGCCACCAATCGTCCGGCACTCTCGCTCGTCCTGCTCGACGAAGTTTTTGACAAGACAGAGCAGGAGTTGCGCCGTGCGGAGGATTTGAAAGACAGTTTCGTCGCCTACGATCATCTGGCGACGCACGGTGTGGGCGCGCTTCCGGTCATGCAGCGCCTTCAGGCCAAGCTGATTCTCAAAGGGCTCTTCGTGATCTCGCTCGACGGGCGCGGCGCGACGGCTCGCGAATTGAGCGCCGCGATGCTTCTTTACGATCAGGTAAATCCTCAAGCGATCATCAATCAGATAGAAGAGACGCTCGCGTTCTTTGCAAGGACAGCGCCGCAGGGCACGTTTCAGACGAGCGAAGAAGGCGGTACAATTCGTTATCGCTTCAACGTCGGAAGAGAATCGGCATTCGAGACCGCACTCGCAGAAGCCGCTCAGGGCATAGAGGTCGACGCTACGCAGTTGAGCGCGATCTTCAAGCAGACTGCCCGCGCACGCTTTGCCGATTGGCCCTTCGTGAAAGACGGCGAAGAAGACGCGCAAGAGCAATCCAAAGAGCAATCCGCTGACTTCGATCTGATGTGGCGAGGCACGCCCCGCCGTGGCCGCTTGAGCTGTGGTGAAACGAATCAATCAGCTCAGCAGACTCCTGACACTAAGACGACCGCCGTTTACGATTGGGAGATTCAGGCGCTCACACCCTTCGCGGATTTAGAGAAAGCTGCCGGAAGCTTTTTCGGTAACGCCAACGCGGCGAAGGAGGGAAGCCTTGAGCGCGAAGCGTCCCGTCCACGTATGATCTGGCAACCGGCGACACTCTCTGCTGAAGAGAAAGAGAATCTGCGCAGGCTGATCGCCTTGCGCTCAAGCGACGCGCTGTTAGATGAGTACGGTGAAACGGCCAGCGCCGCTGAGCGTCACTATGCTGCGCTTGCCGAGCGCATCTGGACGCGACTCTATCTGGATGAAGGCGCGCTGCTGACGGGCGCGAACCACAGCCGCCTTGCTTTCACGGACGAGGCGCGAAGCGCAGACACTTTGGCCCACGCGCTACAGATGATGCTCGGCCAGCGCATCGGAATTCTTTACCCGCAGCATCCTGTTTTCACCAGAGCGTTGGACGAAAGCGAGGTCGCGCAGCTTGTCGGCGGCCTGTTCAGCGGCGCGAATCAGGCAGAAGCGAACGTGCAGGAACTGGCAAGGCTCTTCGCAGAGCCCTTGGGCCTCGCCAGCCTGCGCGGCGGCGTGTACACGCTCGAAGTAGGCGATCAGGCTTTAAAGCAGCCGTGGGTGCGTGAAGTCATCGCCATGACGGACGACGCCGATGGCGAAGTCGTGGCGCTCCACGACATCGGCCATAAACTGAGGAGCGAGCCTTACGGTCTCTTAACGGAAGCACAGCAATTGATCCTCGCCGCGCTCGTCGCGCAGCGTCGTATAGAGCTGGTGACGACGACGGGCGACCGCATCACACACCGCACTCTTGATCGCGCTCTGCGCTGGAACGAGATCGCGGGTGTCGCGCGCGCCGCTACGCTGCTGCACAGCGCCGGACAACTAACCGCGTGGGCTTCGCTGCTTACAGATAAACCGCAGCTTGCGACCATCTCCAGCCCGGAGGCGCGCGCGGTCGTGCGCGAAGCGCTTTCCGTCTGGCTCGAAGAATGGCGCGGTCGCAGACTTTTAGAAAAGTTCGATGCTTTGCCGGACGAGAGCCTGACTTTGAGCGCCTGGGAACTGTCTGTCGCCGTGCGCAAGAGTTTCGAGTCGGCAGCCGAATCCATAGAAGCGCTCCTCTCCGGTAACATCACGCTCGAAGAGGCGCTGCAACGCATCGCGGACGACTTCGGCGATTCGACCGAAGGATTCGCCGAGCGACAGCGTCAGCTCGCACAATTCGTCGGCTTTACGGAAGGTCTTGTCGAGCGTGAACAGGCGCGCACTTATCTTTCACTCGCAGAGCCGACGACCGAAGAGGAGATCGAGAGTGCGCGACGCGAACTGCTCATGCTGGCGGATGACGCGCGCAGCCTCTTCGACGCGAATTCGAGGGAGCGTTTCCAACTGCTCTGGCGCGAGTTTCAGGCGCGTTATATAGAGCATTACGCGGCGGCGCACGCCTCTGCGTTTGCGGCCAACGTTAATCAGCAGGAGGTCCTGGCTCTCTTGCGCAGCGATGACTGGCGAGAGTTCGAGGCGCTCTCGCAACTGACCATCGTCAATCGCACCTACTGGGACAAAGCCACGGATTTGATCGACAGGGCGCGCGCCGCGCGTTGCCAGCTTCCGGTCGATCAACTGCTGATGGATCGTCCCTATTGCGCATGCTCTTTCCGTTTAGCGCCGGCCATCACGCCACAGCTTATTCTGCCCTGGCTGGCGGATGTGATGCGGCGCGGTTGTCAGGCGCACCGTCATACGCTCACGCTCTGGGCGCGTTCTCTGTCGCAGGCTCTCTCTGCGCTCACCTCTGTTGAAAAAGATCAGACGAGTATAGAGCGCGCTCGTCATCTGGTCGCACGCTTCAGTGAAGACGCGCTGCCGGATTCTTTTACCTGGGTGGACGCGCGACTCGTCGAGCGCGCACTCTCGTTTGTGGAATTTACAGAGGCAGAGCCTTCGCACATCAATCCGCCGCTGCCCGCCCCCGTCGCCGCTTTACCTGTCAGCGAGAGCGAGCCGATAATGGAGGCCGAGCCCGTCGCAGCAAGGCCGGAGCAGTGGCTGGACAATCTGCCGGGCAATCCGACAGCGCTCTTTGACGCCATCGGTGAGAGCGGACGAAATGCCGACTGAGAGACGCCAAAAAAAATCTGAATCGAAGCGCACGGGCGAGCAAAGAAATTTTAATCAACGAATGACGATAGCAATCGTCGGCGCGGGCCGTCTGGGCACGGCTCTCGCTATCGCGCTCGCCAGTCGCGGCCACCTCATAGAAGCGGTCGTCGCGCGCCGCCTTTCACACTCACGCCGCGCAGCAAAGCTTCTCGCGCCGGGCACTCAAGCGCTTTCCGCCGCACAACTCGACTCTCTTCCGCTGAGCGAGCTTCTTTTAATCACGACGCCGGACGATCAACTTGCGCAGACGGCTGCGCGTCTCGCCGCCACCACGCCGCGTGCCTTCTCTGGACGCAGGAGCAGGCGCGCGCGCACGGCGTTGCACTGTAGCGGCGCGCTCTCTTCGGATATTTTGTCGCCGCTGGCAAAGAAGGGCTGGCGTACGGGCGCGATGCATCCGCTCGTCTCAATCAGCGAAGCCGTTCAGGGTGCGGAGCGTTTGCGCGGCGCATACTTTTGCGTTGAGGGCGACCGTCAGGCTCTGCGCCTGGCGCGCTCGCTCGTCCTGGACATGCAAGGCCGGAGCTTTACCATCAACAAAACTGATAAGGCTCTTTATCATGCGGCGGCAGTGATGGCTTCGGGC
>DATLMN010000038.1:0-14506 GCA_035537255.1 Pyrinomonadaceae bacterium
CCCTCTGCGGTCGTCAACGAAGCAGTCAATCTGGCTTACAGGTCGCGCGTCTCTTCGGCTGCGGGCTTTATCAATGCCGTCCTCAGGCGCGCCCTTAAAGAGCCGGAGTACGATCCTGCGCAAAGCCTGACAGACCCTACGGAACGTTTGTCCGTCGAGACTTCGCACCCGCGCTGGTTAATAGAGCGTTGGACAAACGCTTTTGGCCGGGATGCGACCGCAGAGTTTGCTCATGCGAATAATGAAACGCCGCCCACAGCCTTTCGCGTCGTCGTGGCGCGCTCAAAAGGGCGCGATGTGCTGGAAGAATTGCGCGCTGCCGCAGAAGAATTGTCACCCTCTGAGATTGCGCACGGCGCTTGGCGCATCCGGGGCGCGGGCGCTCTTGTGCGCAAGCTGGCGCAGGACGGATTGATCTACGTACAGGACGAAGCATCGCAGTTGGTGGCTCAAGTTTTGGATGCCAAGGCTCATGATCGCGTGCTGGATGTGTGCGCCGCGCCGGGCAGTAAGACGACACATATCGCAGACGGCGCGGAAAGCTTAAAAGTGATCGTCGCGGGCGACCTCTACGAGCATCGCCTGCGCGCCGTGCTTGAGAGCGCGGGCAGGCAAAAGGCGCTCGCCGTCAGGTGTGTCGCTTACGATGCGACGCGCGCGTTGCCTTTTGCCGAAGGCTCTTTTGATCGTGTGCTGGTCGACGCGCCCTGTACCGGGACGGGGACTTTGCGGCGCAACCCCGAAATACGCTGGCGCATCTCAGAACGGGACATACGCGATTTATCCTTGCGGCAGCGCGCAATTCTTCAGAGCGCGTCGCGTATGTTGCGCCCCGACGGCGGGCGGCTGGTCTATTCGACCTGCTCTGTCGAACTGGAAGAGAATGAATCGGTTGTGGCCTCGTTTCTCGAAGAAGGAGGCGCTGCTTTCAGGCAGGTTTCCGTCGCCGCTCCCGAAAGGCTTTTGACCGCAGCGGGCGCTGCGCGCACCTGGCCGCAGCGCGACCAATCGGACGGCTTCTTTATCGCGGCCTTTGAGCGCCGAAGTTAAGCTCTAACGGGAACTTGCGGCTGGGCAGAGGCGGGTGTTAGACTTCGCGACTTGTAGTTTCTCGGAAGCGTTGATGCGCCGCCACAGCCGGGAGCTTCCACACTTTCAGAGAGCGCACGCGCGTCATTTAAGGATAGAGAGGCGAAGAAAGACAGGTATGGTCGCAAAGCGGGCGCTCTCGGCGTTGAGGAAGATCGGGATCATTATCGTCATTGCGGTCGCATTCGTCTTCGGCCTCGGCGGGACGGTCTATCTTTCCTTGCGCAGCCCGGAAGTAAAAGTGCCGGACGTGAAGGGCAAAGACCGTATGACGGCCGAATCGGCGCTGGACGATCTGGGACTCCACATGAAGGTGCGCGCCACGCGTTTTAGCCCGGAAGCCAAGCCCGATACAATTCTTGACCAGTTGCCGCAGAAGGACGAAGTGATTAAGGTCGGGCAGACTGTGGCCGTCGTCCTGGCACGCGCCCCCAAGGAGGGCGAGCACGCACCCGCCGCGCCCAATGGCCCTGAAGAGAAAATGCCGGAAAACGGTAACGGCGCGGCAGCGCAGAATCAGAACACAAACACAAGCTCGACGGCATCGACGAATCAGAACGGTAATCAGAACAAGCCTAAGAAGCCTAAGAACGCGAATAACAAGAACGCTAATAATAGCAATAACGCCAACAGCGGTAATCGCAATGCGGCGAACAGCAACGCCGGTAATCGTAATGCGAGCGGGGACGCTCCGAACACTAATCGCAGCACTGATAATGCTAACCCGACAAAACGTCCGACGCCGTTGCCCACGACGCCTCCTTTCGTTCCGAGTCGTCCGTCGAGCACGCCCTGAACTTTAACGGATAGGTTTTTTATCCTAAGTCTTCCACTGAGATTTTTTTGAACCCCGACCGAAGGGACAAAGAAGCAGCCCTTCAAAATTTAAAAGAATGGTAGAGATTGCTCCTTCGATCCTGTCCGCAGACTTCGCGCGGCTCGGCGAAGAGATCGCTGCGGTCGAGCGCGGCGGCGCTGGTGTCATCCACGTCGACGTGATGGACGGGCATTTCGTCCCCAACATCACCGTCGGCCTGCCCGTCACCAAAGCCGTCGCGAAAGAGACGCGCCTTGTCGTCGACACGCATCTGATGATTTCGGAGCCCGGCCGCTGGGCGGAGCAGTTCGTCGAGGCCGGAGCAGGGATGGTCTCCGTTCACGTAGAGGCCGATCCGCATCTTCACCGCACGCTCTCCGCGATCAAAGCGAAGGGCGCGCAGGCAGGTGTGGCGATCAATCCGGCGACCCCGCTTATGGCTTTGGAGGAAGCATTGCCCTTCGCCGATTTCGTGCTCTTGATGAGCGTCAATCCGGGGTTCGGCGGACAAAAATTTATACCGACTGTGCTGGCCAAGCTCAGACGCCTGCGCCGCATGATAGACGAGCGCGGACTCAAAAACGTCCGCATAGAGATAGACGGCGGTATTGATCTGACGAACATCGGAGAGATCAGTGCCGCCGGTGCAGAGATCATCGTCGCCGGTTCCGCCGTCTTCGGCGCAACCGATCCCACTCAGGCCGTCCGCGAACTGCGCGAAGCGACCTTGCAGTGGGCATAAGAAGGAAAGGGATGAGGGCGGGGGGATGAGGGATGAATGATTGAGTGAATATGTTAATTGAATCAGTCATTCAAGCCCTTTCATCCCTCATCCCTCCGCCCTCATCCCTAGTTTTTTTGGAGGTCTTATAATGTATTTTCGTCGTCTCGTATCAATCATCCTGGGCGCGATTTTGCTGTCGTGTCTGGCTTCGGTTGCCGTCTTGGCGCAGGGCAGCGATGCCACGCCCGTGCAGCGTCTGGACGTAATGAAATCGAAGCTCAATACCATGCAGCGCTCGCTCAACAACGCGATTTCCTCGATCAACGCCAAGGAGAGCGAAGGGGCAGCGTCGGCCGATGATCCGCGCACGCGCCTGCGCGGGCTGGAACAGGAGGTCAGCGCCGTCTTAACGGAAGTCCTCAACGCGCGCTCCAAGCTGGATCGCTCAGAGCGGCTCGATCCCGGTCAGCTTGATCGTCTTGAGACTTCCGTCGCCGATCTGAATACGCGCACCGAAGCGGGACTGCAAAGCACTGCGAGCGCTAGAAGCGCGGCCGCGAGCGCGCCGCCCAAGAAGAAAAAGAAGAAGGGTTTCCTCGGTCTCTTCGGCGGCGGCGGCGACGATAAATATGAAGAGCTGACGGGCACTGTCGCCCCCGGTCGTGATCGTGTGCTCTTTGAGGAAGCGGCCAAAGAGGTACGCAAGAGCAATTACGAGACGGGACGCCTACTCTTCAATACCATCATTACAACCTATCCTGACTCGACCTATCTGCCGATGGCCAAGCTCGCCATCGCAGACTCGTTTTATCTGGAGGGCTTTACCAGTTCGCTTATACAGGCGGCGGCGGCCTATCAGGACTGGTTGACGTTTTTCCCCACGCACCCGCTCGCGGACGACGTGATGCTCAAGATTGCGGAGTCGGATATGCGGCAGATGGGCCTGCCGGATCGCCAGACCACCAACGCGCGCAAGGCGGAGCAGCGTTTGAAGGTTCTGCTTCAGCAATTCCCCGACACTCCTTTGCGTGATGCGGCAGAGCGTCGCCTCAAGGAAGTGCAGGAGAATCTGGCAATGCACAATCTTCAGGTTGCGCGTTTCTATTATTCGCGTAACGAGCACGGCAACGGTGGATTAAGAGGCGCGCAATCTCGCCTGCGCGAGATCGTAGAGAAATATCCGTACTTCACCTACATGGACGAAGTGCTTTATCGTCTGGGCGACCTCTACGTGCAGGAGGAAGAGCCCGACGAGGCTGCGAAATTCTACCAGCAGGTGGTGCGCGATTGGCCCAACAGCGAATACGCCGAGAAGGCCAAAGACCAGTTGACCAAGATCGGCGCGGCGATTCCTGATCCAGACCCGATCAAGCAGAAGATGCCGCCGCCCGCGCGTCCCGGCACAATGCAAAAAGTGATGGCCGAAGTGCTGGGCACAATCGACGTGACCGTTAACAAGAACGGCGTGCTGATTAGCAAGGACGACAAGAGCGGCAGCGACCTGATCGACGTTGTGCTGAGAAATCAGGGCGAGTTGCCCTCCAATGCGACGCCCAACGCGCCTTCGATAATAGCGCCTGTGCAGCGCACGCCGCCTGCGCGCCCGGTCATTCCACAAAACACTGCTCCGCCGACGCGGACGAATACACAGACAGGCGGCGGCGCAGGCGCGCTTCAGGCAACGCCCGCACAGGCGTCACCTGCACCGCCCACAGCGTCTCCCGCGACACCCCCGCCCGCGATCAAGCCGCCGACCGTCACGCCTTCAAACACTACAACGCCGCCGACTACTCCGGCAGGAACGCAACCTTAAGACGAAAGAGGGCCAGCAACGGAGACACGCTGCTGGCCCTCTTACTCTTTTAGCACTGCTCAGTCAAACACCAGAGCGCAGGCAAATCTTAGAAAAGAAGGGAAGGCGATCAGCCCTCAAGGGCAAAGCCTGTTTGCTAGGCATGAAAGGCGAGTGCTAAAATTTCGTCAGAGTTTATCAACGCAAGATAAAGGACGCCTCCTGCTTTCTTAGCAGAAGTCCGAATGGCTGGACGCATGACGCAAGCAACTGAAAATACGCAGGATGAATTAACGCGCCGCCACCGCGCCACGATGACCGTCGTCGTCGGTTTTATCCTGCTCACACTCGCGCTTGTGCTGATCGCTTTCACGGCGCACCAAAAGCTTTACAGACCTATGGGCCCACCCTGGCTTCCGGGAGCATTGAGAATCGCCATTCTCTTCCTGGGTCTGGGCGCGATCACTTTGCGTCGCACACGATTCGCGGCCATGCGCTTGCAGGATATTGCCGGAGTGCGCGGCATCTCAGGACTGCTGAGAACCTTGCAGGGCACGACTGTACAGGTGGCTTTGCTGGCCTTGGCCATCGCGCTGATGGGTTTTATCGGCACGATGCTGACCGATAATGAATACGAGATGCTGCGCGCGGGGCTCGTCGCTATAGCCGTTCTGCTTTACTGTTATCCGCGACGCTCCGCATGGCAGCGCGTCGTGCATGGGATTACTGAGACGGGTTCGGCTGACGATGATGCGCCGACTGCGAAAGGAACAGTAGCGTGAAAGGATTTTCAAGCATGGCCTTCGCGCGCCTCTCGCTCGCGTGCCTCTTCCTCATAGCTTTCACGCTGTCACACACAGCGTTGGCCCAGCCCGCCGCGACGCCAACGCCAGCGCCCGACAGCAGTCCGACACAGGACAAGACACCTGCGATTCAAAGTAACGCCCCGCAAACTCCTGCGGCGCAGATGACTCCTCGCGAGCGGCGCGCACAGGCTTACGCCAAACTGCTCGAAGGTCAGCGTTACATGACAGCTCTGCGAAGCGGGATTTCGACCTCTCTGGTTAAACTCGCGCAGCAATCTTTTCAGCAGGCCGCCACGCTCGACCCGACACTGGCGGAGGCTCACACGGCGCTCGCCGAGCTGGCTTTCTTTTATCCGCCGCAGGATTTTCCTCAATCCGAACGTGAAGCCGCCATCGCCACGCGGCTCGATCCGAACAACGTCGGTGCGCATCGACTGCTCTCGCGCATACACGCGATCAAGAGCGGCCTCAAGGACAACCAGCTTGAAAAAAAGGCCGCCGAGCAGGCCATCAGCGAGCTACGCGAAGTGGCACGTCTAGACCCCACAGACCCTGAGGCGTGGGCCTTGCTGGGCGAGTTCTACTACGCTATGGGGAAATACAGCGAAGCGATTGATGCCTGGACGCGCTGGGTCGGGGCTGCGCCCGCGTCGGACGCGCGTATCTTTCAATTCCTGACAAACGGACGTGAGTTGACGGCGGATGCCGCCAACGCGCGGCTAGGCGAAGCGCTGATCGCCGCAGGCCGCACGATGGAAGCAGTCGCTGCTATCCGTCGCGCCATCGCACTTAACCCGGAAAACAGGGGCTACTCAGATTTACTGGGCCAGGCATTCGAGGCCGCAGGGAGCGACACGGAGGCCATCAACGAATTGCAGCGGGTCGTCGCAGATGATCCGACCAACACCGCGACTGCAAGACTGCTGGCGCGTGTACAGGCGCGCGCCGGGCGCATTGACGACGCCGCGCAAACGCTTCGCGCGAGCATCGCACGGCAAACCAAAGGTGATCGTGAACAATTAGTGCTGCGTCTCTATCTGGCGCAGATTCTCTCGGACGCTCTGCGCTACACGGAAGCCATCAGTGTCTTTGAAGAGCTATTAAAGGAACGCAACATCACGGACTCCGTGCTCAACACGGAGGATGATAGAGAGATCGCGGCGGTAGTCTTACAGCGGATCATCAATCTATATAAACTAGCCGGGCGCACCAGCGATGTGACGGCCACGATTGAGCGTATGCGCCGGCTGCTTGGGCCGACAGACCCGACCGCAGAAGAGGAAGCGATAGACTTCCTGCGCAATCAGGGCAAAAGGCAGGAAGCCCTCGCGGCCATACGCAGCGCCAGGCTTCGTTTCCCGGAAGAGCGTGACTTTATCAATCTGGAAGCCATCACGCTGACAGACCTTGGTCGCGTAGAGGACGGCATCAGCATCCTGCGCGGACAGTTGAAGGGCGCGCTTGAGGATTTTGATACTTATCGCCTGATCTCTACGCTCTACACACAGGCTGGACGCGGGCGAGAGGCCGTCGAGGCTGCGCGTAAGATGCTGGAGCTTGCGCCGCCGGAGCGGCCGGAGCTGACCGCAGCGGCGCTTATTACACTCTCCTCCGCACAGGAACGCGCAGGCGATGCCAAAGGCTCTGAAGAATCGCTGCGCCGCATACTGGCGCGCGAGCCCAACAATGCGACGGCGCTCAATAACCTCGGCTACTTTTTAGTCGAGCGTAACGAGCGCCTGAACGAAGCGCTGGCAATGATTCAGAAGGCTGTGCGCGCAGAGCCGACCAACTCCTCTTTTCTGGATAGCTTGGGATGGGCCTACTTTAAACTTGGCAACCTGGACGAAGCCGAGCGCCATCTGAGTGAGGCCGCGCGGCGTGATGCCACCTCGGCGACGATTCACGACCACTTGGGCGACCTCTATCAACGACGCGGCAAAGCCGAACAGGCCCGCGCCTCATGGCAAAAGGCCCTCGCCCTCGCCGTTGAAGTCGAAGAAATCACCCGAATCAAGGCTAAACTCAACGGCCAGCCGTCAAAATGACCGTTGCCGTATTCTCCTGAAACACTCCTCCCCCAGTCTCATAGGGTCGGTAACTACTCTTAAAAAAAGAGTTGATCGTAGTAAAACAGTCTGTTAAGATCGCTTTTGTTAGTTAGCGACCGGCTGCGAGCCCCTGAGCACGGTCTGGGCAATAAAAGCTTTCTCACGGCCCGGCACGCTTCGGCGAGAAAGAGCGTTCCCCTAGAATGAGCAAAATTAAGTTCCCCCGAACGATAGTACTGTGCACGGCGCAGTCTGCTCTCCTTCTCTGCACTCTATCCTTCGCTTTTATCGTACTTACAGCCGCGACGGCCTCAGCGCAATCCGGCTCTAATCGTCCTGTGGCGAGACTGATCACGGCCTCAGGCCCTGCTCTGGGCAGAGTCCCGACGCGTCCGCGCATCGTCGCGCCCGTCTCTACGAGTGGGCCTGTGCGCGGCGCTGCCATGTCATCTTCCGCCAATTTGAGCGTCTCAAGCCTTGAGCGTCGCGCTTTTGATCTGATCAATACGCAGCGCGTCGCGAACGGCGAAGAGCCTCTCGTTTGGGATCAGGAGTTGTGCCGCATGGCGCGGCAGCATTCCGAGAGCATGGCACGCCAGGATTTCTTCGATCACACGGGGCCGGACGGCAGCGACATGCGCTCGCGCGCACACAGCAGCAATATTCGCGGGTGGAAGGCGCTGGCCGAGAACATCGCGTATAATCAGGGCTTCGACGATCCGGCAGGCTTCGCCGTGCAGCGCTGGATGCGATCAAGTAAGCACCGCGACAATATCCTGAACAGCAGTTTCACGCGCTCTGCCATTGGAATCGCGCGTGCGGCGGATGGTCGAGTTTTTCTGACGCAGGTTTTTATCGCGCGCTAGGACAAGCCCGATACTTTTTCAACAACGGAGGGCGGCTGGCGCTTTTTTCTAAGAGGTCAGCCGCTCTGTCGTGTTGGATGACGCACTTTTTCTTCCCTCCTTCGCCAAGATCAACTGGGCGCTGCACGTCCTGGGTCGTCGTCCTGACGATTACCACGAACTCCAAACCATCTTTCAAACCGTCACGCTCCGGGACAGTTTGCGCTTTACCGTGCGCAACGATTCGCGGATTGAAATATGTTGCGACGCGCCAAGCATTCCCGTTGATGAAAGCAACTTGATTTACAGGGCGACCGTCGCGCTGCAAAAGCGTTACGGAAAAGAGCGCGGCGTGATGGTCGAGCTGGAAAAGCATATTCCGGCAGGAGGCGGCTTAGGTGGCGGATCGTCTAACGCCACCGTCGCGTTGATGGCTCTTGCTCATCTGTGGCGGATTGAAACTACCGCGAGCGAGCTGGCCGAGATTGGAGCAACGCTCGGTGCGGACGTGCCCTTCTTTTTCACGGGCGGGACTGCGCTCGGAGAGGGCTTAGGCACAAAGGTTTCGCCGCTCGCGGACGTAAACAATGTGCCGCTTCTGATCGTCACGCCGAATGTTAAAGTTTTGACTGCGGAAGCCTACAAATTGTTGAATGCGCCAGCCTTGACAAAGGCCAATGGCGACATTATTCTTTCAAGTTCGCGCGCGGACGCGCAAATCCCCGATTCTGTTCCGTATCGCCTGTATAATGACTTTGAGCGGGTGGTGCTTCGCCTCGAACCGGAGATTGAGCGCGCGAAGAAAGCTTTAATGGCGGCGGGAGCGCGAGACAGCCTTTTGGCCGGAAGCGGCGCAAGCGTCTTTGGTCTCTTTGACAATCATGAATCGCAGGAGCGCGCCGCCCATCGCTTAAGTGCCGAGAAGGGCTGGCGTGTTTTCTCGTGCGCCACGCTCAATCGTGCGGCATATCGCAAAGCCCTCGGGCCTTGCGCACGCTTCCTGCTTTGAGCGTCGAGGGAAATTCGGGGCGCGCACATGGTCGGGCATTGATATTGGGGCGTAGCCAAGTGGTAAGGCACCGGTCTTTGGAACCGGCATTCGTTGGTTCGAATCCACCCGCCCCAGCCATTATCGAAGTGATCAGTAATCAGCAGTCAGTAGTCAGTTAATGGCTGAAGACTGATTGCTGATTACTGACTACTAATCTATGAGCACAACGGGCGGCATCAAAGTCTTTACAGGCAACGCCAATCGCGCGCTGGCCGAAGAGATTTGTCATTATCTGAGTTGCGATCCGGGGCGCGCCGTCACGGAGCGCTTCTCGGACGGCGAGTTCAATTTTCAGATCGATGAGAATGTGCGCGGCAGCGACATCTTTATCGTGCAGCCGACGTGCCCGCCGACCGACGCGAATCTGATGGAGCTGCTCGTCATGCTGGACGCTTTTCGCCGTGCCTCTGCCGAGCGTGTGACGGCCGTGATTCCGTACTACGGCTATGCACGCTCGGACAAAAAGGATCGCCCGCGCGTGCCGATTGCGGCCAAGCTGGTGGCGAACCTGATGGTCACGGCCGGAGCGCAGCGTATCCTGACGATAGATTTGCACGCGTCGCAGATTCAAGGGTTCTTCGACGTTCCCGTCGATCACCTGTACGCCGCGCCAGTGATGATCGGTCATTACCAGAAGAATCCGATGGAGAATATGACGGTCGTCGCGCCGGACACGGGCGGAGCGGAGCGTGCGCGCGCTTACGCCAAGCGTTTGAATGCCGAGCTGGCGCTCTGCGATAAGCGGCGCGAGAAGGCCAACGTTGCAGAGGTGATGAACGTGGTGGGCAACGTCGAGGGCCGTAGCTGTTTGATCGTCGATGATATGTGCGACACTGGCGGCTCGCTCACAAAAGTGGCGAAGGCGCTCAAGAAGGCCGGAGCAGAACGCATCCACGCCTGCTTTACGCATCCTGTGCTGTCGGGTCGCGCCTGCGAGGCGCTTGAGCAAAGTGATATAGAGCAGATGGTCGTCACCAATACGATCCCTTTGCGTGATCGCGCCTGCGAGTTGAATAATATTAAAGTGCTGAGCATCGCGCCGCTACTGGCGAAAGCGATTAAGTCGATCCACGAGGAGACAAGCGTCTCTTCGCTCTTCGTGTGAAGGGCAAACACTGAAAGCGAGCGGTGAAGTAAAAAACCAGCGCCGTCCAACTTTCAGCAAGACAATCTGTAGATAATCACAGTCGGCGCTGTCTTCTACTGTGAAAGACAGTGCGTGTCAGGTGTATTCTGTTTTTTACTGACGACTGATAACCGACTGCTGATTACTTTTATAAGGAAAGCGAACTACTCATGGCAGAAAGAAAAGAGATTATTATCCGCGCCACACGCAGAGACGGGCGCGGTAAAAACGATGCGGGGCGCACGCGCCGAGAGGGCCTCGTGCCCGTCACCGTTTACGGAGGCGAAGGCGAAGCGGTTGCGGCCTCTGCGCCGCTGCGCGAGCTGGCGGCCATCCTGCGCTCGGACTCTGGCCACAATACTATCTTTACGATTGATGTGGAGGGCGTGGGCGCGAGCGAAGTGATGTTCCATGATCGCCAGATTGATCCTGTGCGCGGCCGTCTGGTTCACGCCGATCTGAAAAGACTGGTCAAGGGACAGAAGATCGAAGTCACCGTCCCGGTGCATCTGGAAGGCGAGCCCATTGGCGTGCGCGAACAGGAAGGCCACCTCGAACAGGTGATTCGCGAGATAGAGATTCGCTGCGATCCGCGCAACATCCCTGACGCGATCACGCTCGACGTGTCGAACCTGGGCGTCCACGACGTGCTGCACGTCTCGGATATTCCGGCGGACGAGAACATAGAGATACTTGCGCAGCCGGACTCGGTCGTCGCGACCGTCGGCATCGTGCGCGAAGAGGTGGTCGAAGCGCCCGCCACGGAAGAAGAGCCCGCCGAGCCGGAAGTCATCGGCAAGGGCAAGAAGGAAGAGGACGAAGCAGAAGAGAAGTAAAAGCGTTGAGCTTTGGGTTGCGCATCTACAGAGAAGAAGCGCCCACAGCTTTTCGCCTTTTACCTTTTGCCTTTTTGTCATGCGTCTCGTCGTTGGGCTCGGCAATCCGGGCGCGCAGTATGCTTGGACGCGCCACAACCTGGGCTTTATGCTCATCGATTTGCTGGCGCTCTCAACTGGCGCGCTGGTCAAGCGCAAGGAGTGTCAATCTCTGGTCGGGCGCGCACTTATAGACGGCGAGCGAGTGGAACTGGTCAAGCCGCAGACCTACATGAATCTGAGCGGCGGAGCGGTCGCGTGCCTCGTCAACAAACACGAGCTGCGCGCCGCAATTCCCGGCTCTTTGATAGTGATTTCGGACGACCTGGCATTGCCCTTCGGCGTGATACGCTTGCGTGCGCGAGGCTCTGCGGGTGGTCACAACGGCTTGAAGTCGATCATCGGTGCGCTTGGGACAGACGAGTTCATACGCCTGCGCATAGGCATCCAGCCGGAACACCCTGTCAGCGATACCAAGCGCTTCGTGCTCGACGAATTTCCGACGAGCGCGCGCAGCGATGTAGAAAAAGTTTTAGACAGAAGCGCCGACGCGCTTCGCGCCATCCTCAGAGATGGCATTGACAAAGCGATGGCACAATACAACAGTAATCAGTAAAAAGTTTTCAGTTTTCAGTTTTAAGCAAAGACAAAATGCTTTTACTGATAACTGAAAACTGAAAACTGTTTTTACCCCTTCTTGCTTCATCTTGCGGGATGAGGCTAGACATCCAAAAGGAGGATGAATTTTGGCAGAACAGAGAATCTATGAAGTGATGTTTATCATCGACGCGGGTGCGTCCGATGAGGATGTCACACGCCTGAGCGATTCGCTTCAGCAGATCATCACGGACCAGGGCGGCACAATCACTAAAAACGAGATTATGGGCAGGCGGTCTTTGGCCTATCCGATTGATCGTAAGAACGAAGGCATCTACGTGCTTTTCGAGATCGAGGGCTCCGGCCGCGAGATCGCAGAGCTTGAACGACGCATGCGCGTCAACGATCAGATCATACGCTACATCACTGTGCGTGTGGATGAGGATCGTCGCCGCGCGGAGAAGTTCAAGGCCAAGCGCGCGCGCAAGGCCAGCAAGCGCCCCTTCTCGGGCTCGCGCGGCGGCGGCAGTGACGCGCGCACGGGCGGCGGCACGGCAACCGCACTCGCGACCGAAGAGGACGAAGCCTGAAGCGGCACGCACACTCGTACGCAATCGGTTTTTCAGATAATAGATTTGTGACGGGAGAAGAGAAGCGCACGCGTCGCGGCATAAAAGTTTTGAGCCGGATGACAGCGCCGCCCGTCTTTGATTGAGATTAGAGGAGAGTTTCATGTCCAGAAATTATGATGACCGTGATCGCGGCTTTGACCGCGACGACGATTTTGACGGAGGCCGTGGCGGCGGTGGTGATCGCGGCGGCGGTCGTGACCGTGGCGGACGCGGTGGTGGCGGCGGGCGTCGCATGCACCGTCGCAAGGTCTGCCGCTTCTGCATAGAGAAGGTCGATCTGATCGACTTCAAAGATGTGAAGCTGTTGCAGAATTACATCCCGGAACGCGGCAAGATTCTGCCGCGCCGCATTTCCGGTTCGTGCGCCACGCACCAGCGTATGCTTGCCGAAGCCATCAAGCGCGCGCGCAACATCGCGCTGCTGCCCTACGCTACGGCTTAAAACCAGAGGAGGAGAATAAAGAGATGGCAAATACACAAGTCCTCCTGCGCGAAGACATAGACGACCTCGGCGCACGCGGCGAGATCGTCAGGGTCAAAGCAGGCTACGCGCGTAATTATTTACTGCCGCGCAAACTCGCAGTAGAGGCGACGGCGAGTAACGTCAAACAGATCGAGCAGGAGCGCGCCGCGCTTCTTAAGAAAGAGTCCAAGGAACGCTCTTCCGCCGAATTGCAGGCGACAGAGATGGGCCGCTTGAGTCTTAGCTTTCAGCGTAAGGTCGGCGAACACGGCATGCTCTACGGCTCTGTGACTTCGATGGACATCGCCGAAGCCTTAAAAGAGCGTGGCTACGAGATTGATCGTCGTCGCATACGCCTCGGCGAAGCGATCAAGGAGACCGGCGAATACAGCGTTCAGATCAGATTGCATCGCGAGGTCAACGTAGACATCCCTGTCGTCGTAACAGGAGAAGGCGGCGTTCAGGCTGAAGCGCTAGGGGCGGAAGCGCCCGCTGCGGCGGCCAGCGAAACGGCTTCTGCCGAGACGACGCCCGAGACCGAAACTCCCGCGTCTGAAGGCTCTGAAGAAGCGGCAACCGAGTAAAAAAGGGCGTGCGCCGATCAACGCTGAGAACTCGTTGTGAAGGCGCACGCCTTGTAGTATAGTTCGCGGCTGCAAGCGCGGCCTGTCCAGCTTGTCTTAAAGCACTCAATGGGCAAACGGCGCTTGCAGCCTTTTTGTCTTTATACGCAGCCCTTCATCCGTAAACGTACATATTTTTTAAAGAAATCTCCCGATGGCAAGCTTTCCTGTCGACACTACGGGGCGCGACCAGCTTCTTGAACGGCCATTGCCGAACAGTGCCGAAGCCGAGCGTGCCATCCTCGGCGCAATCATTCTTGACAATGGACTGGTCAGCCAGGCCATAGAGCTTCTGCGCGCGGAAGATTTCTACGTTCCCTCGCATCGCCGCATCTTTGTGGCGATGATCGCGCTCTTCGAGCGCGGCTCTGAAATAAATCCCATCCTCATCGGCGAAGAGCTGCGACGCGACGGCGCGCTCGAATCCGTCGGCGGTATCTCTTTTATCTCGAATCTGATCTTGGGCCTGCCGCACTTCGCCAACATCACGCACTACGCTGAAATCGTGCGCGGAAAATCCCTGCTGCGCCAACTCGTCAAAGTCGCCAACAAGGTGACGAGCGAGGCACTGGAAGAAGAGGACGAGCCGCAGCAGATTCTGGATCACGCAGAGCAGATGATCTTTGCTCTTGCGGACGAGCGCACGCGTCAAGGCTTCTCTCACGTCAAGCCGATTGCCGATCAACTCCTGGAACACGTGCAGGAGATGGCCGGGCGCTCCGCCATGCTGACGGGCCTCACGACTGGCTTTAACGAACTCGACTCGATGACCTCCGGCCTACAGCCCTCCGATCTGATCATCGTCGCCGCGCGTCCATCAATGGGTAAAACGAGTCTGTGCTTGACGTTGGCCCAGAACGCGGCGATTCAGGCACAGGCTGTGGTCGGGGTGTTCTCTTTGGAGATGTCCAAGGAATCGCTCGTCATGCGCATGCTCTGTTCGGAGGGGCGTGTGGATGCGCACCGTTTTCGCAGCGGCTTTCTTTCGCGCGACGAGTGGGCGCGTCTTGCCGGA
>DATLMN010000039.1:0-11778 GCA_035537255.1 Pyrinomonadaceae bacterium
TACTCTTGAAACACAACTCATCCCTCTTCAAGTGGCCTCACTTTGAGCCATCGCTAATTCTTTTATGCGTGCGCTGGTATTGCCCTTATCAACTCTCTTATCGGGGTCTTGAAGAGATGATGCGGGAACGTGGCATGACGGTGGACCATACAACTTTATTTCGTTGGGTTCAGAGGTATACTCCAGAGATCAATAAGCGTATCCGTCAGCATCTAAAATGAGCGGCTCGTCCTCTGCTGGAAGCTCTCCAAGAAAGGCTTTTATACTATGGCAAATGAGGAACACCTGAAAATAATCAGGCGAGGGCCGAAGGCTTGGAATATGACCTCTCTGAAGGTGACAGACCTCAACGGGGCAAAAGGAGGGACTTATGATTGATGGTACTCAGGTTCGAAATTCAGGAACTTCTGAGGTTGATCGCGAACCCTGATATCCACATGAAAAACGGGCGATTGAAGGTAAGAATATCGCCCACAAGTTATAGAAAATGAACGGAGAGGGTGGGGGAGATATGTTATACTTGAAGGTGAGTCGAGACAGTGTTGGCGCACTATCCCGACTCTAACCGATACCACTTATGAGGTGACATAAGCAGCATGGCTAAGTTCAAGTCTAGCATATCCACTCAAAGAAAAACCGAGCAACCAGGGAGGCACTTTGCAACCGCAGCGGGCAGGCTGCGAAAGATGGTTATGTTTAATTTACTTCAAAGGCACAGCGAGGACATCTGCTTTCGCTGTGGCAACAAAATAGGATCGGCGGCAGAGTTAACCATAGAGCATAAACAACCGTGGCTCGACGTGTCTGCCGATTTATTTTGGGACTTATCAAACATGGCCTTCTCTCATGCTAGCTGTAATCTGCCCGACCGTCCGCGCACACTAGAGATAAGAACCGCCGCAAGAGAAGGTGAGGCATGGTGTAATGGCTGCAAGTCTTTTCTTCCGGTTGAGTCTTTCCCTCGTGATAAAAACGGCTGGAAGGTATTGTCTTACCGATGCCGAAACTGCAAAAACAAGCAGAGGGAGTGGAGGAGTCCGCCATCCCTCCGCCATCGTCTTGAAAAGGAAGATGATTTTGAAGATAAAATCAAGCACTCGGTCAGCCTATAAACTGTTGCATTGAAATAAGAAATGTGGCGGAGAGGGTGGGATTTGAACCCACGGTGGAGTTTCCCCCACTCCGGTTTTCGAGTCCGCTTCACACCCTGCGCTTAATAAAGACGTAGTGAGAATTGCCGGGAATTTAACCATCTGCCAGCCGTCAAAGCACAGCTAATCTTAGCAATTATTGGCACGTTACTACGCCAACTTTACGCCAACTCTGCTGGTAGAAAAAGAGGAAATGAAAAGGCCCTCCCATGGGTGCTGAAGAATTAACCCTATCCTTCAACACATAACACTAATTTGTCGGACTACGCTTTTCTGTAAAGACTTCATTACCTAGTGCTAGATAAATAACAATAACGCTCGGGATAATAAGCAGGTCTAACGCCCGAATTAACCGGGCGCATCTAAGGCTCATAATGACGCCACTCGAATAGAGATGAATTGCGTCTCAAGATTAGACTCGACCAGGTATGTTAAGAGAACATAGAAGCGGATTATATACTGGACAACTGTTCTTGCGACAGAAACCCATCCTGCTTCAGCCTGTGCGTCTGGCCCCCGTGCGCCGGAAGCTATTAAGCTAGGCACGAGGGCCTTCGCGGCAAGCTGGAAAACAATCGCCGCAAGGTCTACACTTAGACCGTACGGCGATTGTTTTCGGCATTGAACTGGTAGTCCCCGGAGCGACGGACTACCGTGTCGTTCGTGCCAAAGCGAGTAGTTCTTGGTTTCGCCTCCCTCGCGGCATAAATAGGAAGGCAACTATGGACGCGAGAAGCCCCATTCGGATTCTAACTGTGGACGACCACCCGCTGTTGCGCGAAGGTATAGCCGCCGTGCTTGCCAACGAGACGGATATGGTTGTCGTCGCGGAGGCCGGTAACGGACGTGAAGCGGTCGACCAATTTCGCGCCCACCGTCCGGACGTTACTCTGATGGACTTGCAGATGCCGGAAATGAACGGGACTGACGCGATTCTGGCCATTCGCAAGGATTACCCCGAAGCCCGCATCATCGTGTTAACCACCTACAGCGGCGACGCCCAGGCGGTTCGAGCACTCAAGGCGGGTGCTTCCGGGTATCTGCTTAAGAACATGGTGCGGAAGGAACTGGTCGAGACCATTCGGAGTGTTCACGACGGCAAAAAAAGAATTCCTCCCGAAATTGCCGTCGAGATGGCCGAGCATCACACGGACGATGCACTGACGGAGCGCGAAATCGAGGTGCTGCGAGAGGTGGCGGCGGGAAAAGCCAACAAGGTCGTCGCACTGCGCCTCGCCGTTTCAGAGGAGACCATCAAAGCCCACATGAGGAGTATTCTCTCCAAACTCGGCGCGAACGACCGCACCCACGCTGTAACCATCGCCTTGAAGCGCGGCATTATCGAAATCTGAGCCGCTCAGCCTAATCAGTGCCGGGGGAGCGGCGAGACCAGAACCTCTTCGGTCTGGCGCCCGGGGCTTGATAGGCTGTCGCGCCCGGAACCGTCAACTCAACTTCGGTCCCTGTTTCGGAACGGCTCCATAGATTTAGTTGCGCGCCGATTCTCTGAGCGCGCTCTCTCATTCCCCGCAGGCCCCAGTGGTCTGGGCGACCCTCTTCGATAATCGCGGGGTCAATGCCGCGGCCGTCGTCACGGACTCGCAAGCGAAACTGCCTCGGATCGTAGGTGATCTCTACTTCAACATTGCGACCTTCAGAATGTGTGAGGGCGTTGACGAGGGCCTCGCGTCCGATGCAATAAGACTCCTCACGGATAATGGGATGTAACTCCCGCACGCTCCCTTCGACCACAGTCTTGAAGGCCACGCTGCCGCCTTGTGGTGTTTTTTCCACAACACGCTGGAATGCCTCGGGCAGGCCGCCGGACGTTGCCGTGCTGCCGCGCAGATTCCTGATGCTATCCCTTCCCTCCGCCAGTACATGATCGGCCTGATCGAGCGTCTTCTCCAAGGCACCGTAAGCCGGATCGTCATCGCGCATCTGCGTTGCGACCGCATGAAACTTCAGGATCAACCCCTGGACGCTCTGCAAAAGAGTGTCGTGTAAATCACGGGCGATTCGCTCGCGCTCTGCGAGACGCTCCTCCATGCGCCCGTGCACCTGTCGCGCCACCTGTCGCAGCCGCAGTTGATAAAGCACAGCGAGCAGCAATAGAAAGACGGCCACGAATGATACACGGAACCATGTGGTCTGGTAGTACGCAGGGGCGACGGAAAAATCCAGGAATGTGCCCTCTTCATTCCAAACGCCGCTGTTATTGGAGGCCATGACGCGGAAGCGGTATTCGCCGGGAGGAAGATCGTTGTAGAACGCCTGGCGGCGATTGCCCACCTCCTGCCAATCGGCATCGCGGCCTTCCAGCTTGTAGCGGAAACGTACCTTCTCCGGCGCGGCGAGGCTGAGCGCCGTGTAATTTATCTCTAGGTCGCGTATCAGCGCCGGGAGTCGCACGCGCGCGCCCGCTTCGGAAGCCGCTTCATAGGACTTGCGGTCGGCGATGAGCTGTTCGACGTGCACCGGCGGCGGAAGGCTGTTGAAGGGCAGGCGGTTCGGATCGAAGACGCTAACGCCGTCTAGAGGTAAAAACCACAATCTTCCGTCCGAAGACTTTGCGACCTGCGGGCTGTTGTGGCTGCCATCGGCAAGGATTCTTACCCCGTCGGAGCTGTCGAAAACCGTGGCACGGATCGCTTGCTTCGCCTCCTCGCCTCTGTCAACCGAGGCGGCCCACGCCGCCAACTCGGAGCGCGCAATGCACACCAGGCCGCAGGCCGTGTACAGCCAGAGCGTACGAGCGTCGTCTTCCATCGACCAATGAACCGTATCGCAGGGCAAGCCGTTCTTGCCGGTCAGCGTGGCAGCGCGACCGTTTTTCAACCTGCTTAGTCCGCCGTCGGTGGCGGCCCAGAGCGCGCCGTCGTGGTCGAGTCGCAAGTGGTTGACGCGGCCCTGACCGAGCCCGTCGGCGGCCGTGTACGAAGCGCGAACCTGATTGTCTGCGAAGTAGGCGACGCCGCCGAGAATAAACCCAAGCCACAGGCCGCCCCGCGACGGATCGGCGGCCAGGGCGCCGGGAGGGTCTTGATGTCCCAGCGCGGCCCAGGGAATAAGCCGAACCTCCCCTGCGCGGGGCAGTTGATAAAGGCCAAGCCGCTCGCTGGCGAACCACAAAGTCCCCGCCCCGTCCTGCGCGATTAAATTAACGATTCCGCCAGAAAGGCCGCTTACGGGAATAAACCGGTCATTCTCCAGGTAGCCGACGCCGCGAACCGTGGAGACCCAGACTCGACCGCGGTCATCCTGAAAAAGAGAGACCAGTCCTTTATCCGGCAATCCGCTACCGACAATCTCGCGCACACCCGTCATCGGACGCGCGGCACGCTCGCGGTAGACAGTCATCTGCCCGTCTTTCCACCTGTTCAGGCCGCCACGGGTGGCGAGCCAGACACTCCCATCTCTGTCCGCCAGAACGGACCCGACTAAATCATTCGACAGACCCTGCTTCACGGTCAGCGTGGCGACGGCGAATTCGCGAAAGCGGTCGAGGCCGTGGATGGTGGCTACCCAAATATTGCCCTCACGATCCTCAAAGAGGTTGTTTATGTCGTCGCCTGAGAGGCCGTCGGACGGCGTAAACACGTCTATCCTGCCGCGGTGTACATGCACAAGACCCCGTTCTTGTGTGCCGATCCACAGACCCCCGTCGTGATCGCGCAGCAGCCTCTTGGCTTGGAACTGCTCCACAATAGCCGGGAGCTGATAAGCCTCCGTTTTTCCGTCGATGAATCGGTGGATTCCGCCGCGCCATCCGACAAGGAGGGTGCCGTCATCGTCTTCGCCCAGACCTCGTATGCCGTTCGGCTCGCCGGGCAGCGGATAAAATTGTGGCGGGCCGGGTTTCCATCGCCACAGCCCTTCCTTCACGCCCACCCAGAGGTTGCCCTTGCTGTCCTCGTACAGATTGAATGCCCCTCGGCCGAGAGCGCCATCCTCCCCGTAGCACTGGATGCCGCCGTTCTTAATCGCGCAGAGCTTTCCGGTGGGAACCTTCATTCCGCTGGCCCACACAGAGCCTTCGTGATCCTCAAGGAGTTTGAAAATATAATGGCCATCAAGCTCCGCGTACTGCGTCAGCTTGCCGTCCCTCCAGCTCGCAAGCCCTTTTGCGGTGCCGATCCAGAGTGTCCCGTCGCGCGCTGCGAGCAGGCTGAAGATTTGAGTAGAGGGGAGTTGCTGACCCGCCGGCGGCTGGAAGGGGACGTTCCTGACCCCGTCGAAGCGGAGCAGGCCGAACTCCGTACCGAGCCATAGATAGCCGTCCGGCGTCTGAGTGATCGAGATGATCAGGCCCTTGGTAAAGCCGTCGCGAATCTTCCAGGACGTGTGCCCGTACTGGCTCACCTCCAACGACGGATCCAACGCGAATACAGAAGGGCACCAGGCCAGCAGAACGCAAGCCAGCAGAGTGCCCTGCAAGACAAACCCTTGTCCGCGCGCCTTCACCATGTCTCCGCATTTTACCTTCAGCGAACTCAAGAGACATCCCACTATTTGGGATTGACAGAACCGCGAGTCTGTGACTAGGCTTACGAATTCTACGCCCTTCGGAGGTCCGGCTTATGCGCCGTCTCGCGTTAGCTTTCCTCCTCGCTGCTCTGTTTACTCCCGTTCTTCGCGCCCAGTCAACTAATGGCGCGCTCACGGGTCGTATAGCCGACCCCGCGAAAGCCCGGATCCTTGACGCCAGAGTCGTTGCCGTCAGGGCCGGCACCAACGTCCGTTACGAAACCACGACGAACGCCTCCGGCCAATACTACCTCGCTAATCTTCCACCCGGCGACTACCGCATCGAAATCGAAAAGCAGGGCTTCAAAAAGATAATCAAGCCGGACGTGACCCTTCATGTCCAGGATGCCCTCGAACTTGACTTCGAGATGACGCTCGGTTCCTTGTCCGAGACGGTCACGGTAGAAGCCGGCACGCCTCCGGTCAATACCGAATCGGCGACAGTCAGCACGGTTATTGACCGTACGTTCGTCGAGAATCTGCCTCTCAACGGCAGGAGCTTCCAGACGTTGATAACGCTCACGCCGGGTGTGGTCTTGACCCCAACGGCTTTCAACGATCAGGGGCAATTCAGTGTGAACGGGCAACGCGCGGACGCCAACTACTTCACCGTGGACGGGGTCAGCGCCAATTTCGGCGTCACCGGTTTCATCGCGATGATGCAGAGCGCCTCCGGGGCATTGCCCGCGCTCAGCGCGTCTGGCGGGACGAACAGCCTTGTGTCGGTGGACGCCATGCAGGAGTTTCGTATCCAAACCTCTTCGTTCGCGCCCGAGTTCGGGCGCACGCCCGGCGGACAGGTCTCGATTGTGACGCGCTCCGGGACCAACGGCTTTCACGGCACGCTGTTCGAATACTTCAGGAATGACGTGCTGGATGCGAGGGATTGGTTTGTGAACCTCAACGGTCTGGCGAAACCTGCGCAGCGGCAGAATGTCTTCGGAGGCGTAGTTGGCGGCCCGATCGTTAAAGACAAGACCTTCTTTTTCTTCTCCTACGAAGGGCTGCGGCTGCGCCAGCCGTCGAGCCTACAAACAGTTGTGCCCGACAACGCATCGCGACAAGCAGCGCCGGACGCCATTCGTCCCTACCTGAATGTCTACCCGGTTGCCAACGGGGCTGCGCTCGGAGGAGGCCTAGCCCAATTCAACGCCAGCTTCTCGAATCCTTCATCGCTTGACGCCTACAGCATCCGCCTTGATCACATTGTCAACTCAAATTTCAGCCTGTTCGGCAGATATAACTACTCGCCGTCAAGCTTAGATCAACGAGGGCCCATCTTCTCGTCGGGCAGAGTCCTCAGCACGGTTAATTCGCTGTCATCTTTCGTGCAAACTGGAACAGTCGGCCTCACACAAATGATCAGGCCCGGAATAAGCAACGAGGTGCGGGTGAATTACAGCAATCACAAAATTAGTATCAGGTTCGTCGCGGATAATTTCGGGGGCGCCGTACCGCTTCCCGATTCCCTCTTTTTCCCCTCCGGGTATTCGTCCGCGAATAGTAATTTCATATTGGTCATCCGAGGTGCCGGACAGTACGTACAGGGTAAACAGGGGACGGATGAGCAGCGCCAAATAAATCTTGTTGACAACCTATCAGTGACCAAGGGCAGTCATCAACTGAAGTTCGGCATAGACTATCGCTGGCTCGCGCCTTTCAGCAGTCCGGCCGCGTACCGTCAAGCTGCGCAATTCTCGGGGGTGACGGCTGCGCCGGGTGGCGCGCTTTCGGGGACTGCCTTGTTTGCCCAAGCGAGTGTTTTTCAAGCCAACGCGCTCCTGTCACAAAACTTCTCGCTGTATGGTCAGGACACCTGGCACATCACTCCCCGTTTGACGGTGACGTACGGCCTGCGGTGGGACGTAAATCCGCCGCTGAAGGGCAAGAACCCGGCGAACGATCCGTTTACCGTGGCGGGTCTGGACGACCCGGCGACGATGACGTTGGCGCCTCGCGGCACCCCGCTTTATGAGACGACCTACGGAAATATAGCGCCGAGAGCAGGACTCGCCTATCAACTGCGAGCGGGGTCGAGCTGGGGCACCACCCTCCGCGCGGGCTTCGGCGTTTTTTACGATCTCGGGCAAGGGTCGCTGGGAGGGGTCACAAGTTTCTTTCCGTATGACGCCAGCAGGAACTTTGCGCCCGGAGCGTTTCCGCTCAGCCCCGAGAATGCTGTGCCTCCCCCACTTACTACCAGTTTACCCGTCAGCACTATGCTTGTAGCCGACCCTCACTTAAGACTGCCGCGGACGTACCAGTGGAATCTCGCGCTGGAGCAGTCCATTGGAAGCAGCCACAGCCTGTCTGCGACCTACGTCGGCGCTGTCGGCCGCGACTTGCTCCGCGTGACCAATCTGTTCAACGTGAATCCGAATTTCCAGTTCATCGCGTTGACCGACAACACGGCAACGTCGGACTACCACGCTTTGCAATTGAAGTTCCAGCGGCGTCTGTCGCGCGGGTTGCAGGTGTTAGCCTCATATTCGTGGTCACACTCCATCGACATCGCCTCGACGGACGCTATTGCTACGAACCTCAACACGCCAGGCACGATTGCCGGTCCGAATGTGGATCGCGGTAATTCCGACTTTGACATCCGTCATTCTTTCAACTCCGGCGTGACTTACGACCTGCCCTCCCCGTGGTCGCAAAAAATCGTCAAGGCGATATTGAGCGGCTGGTCGCTAAACGGTTTCGTTTTTGCCAGAACGCCGCCGCCCGTTAACGTCGTCGGCGCAAGCTTCTTTGCCGCGGGCACACAGCTTTCTCCACGCCCGAACGTAAACCCCGGCGTGCCTCTCGAGCTGCAAGGAGCGCAATTTCCCGGCGGGAAGATTTTCAACCGCGCGGCTTTTAGTACCGCGCCTGCGGGGACCCAAGGTAATTTCGGGCGCAACGTGCTGCGGGGTTTCGGAGCCTGGCAAACGGATGTCGGGTTGCAGCGGCAGTTTCGCCTTACCGAGAAGTTAGGGCTTCGTTTCCGCGTCGAGTTCTTCAACATCTTCAATCACCCGAACTTCGGCAATCCTATCAACACGCTGACCAGCCCCCTGTTCGGTCGCTCGACGCAGACGCTGGCGAGCAGCCTGGGGTCAGGTGGTGCCAGCGGCGGCCTCAACCCTCTCTACCAAATTGGCGGGCCGCGCTCGGTCCAGTTCGCGCTCAAGCTTCAATTCTGAACAAGCGGCCGATCAGGTTCAATGATAAAGAATGCGCCCTTCCGCCCATTCGTCAGGCCGACCATTTATAAGCCAAGGCGATTCCCCAAAAGAGTTACATAAGCGTAGACACATTTCGGGTACGCCGTACTAAAGAAAACCGCTACGCTCACCTCCGTGCAGAGACTATTCTCAATGTTTCCGCAGGGCGGGCCGGGTGTCGCGTTACTGCTGCTGAGGATGTCGGTGGCGGTGATCTTCCTCATGAATGCGGCCCGTTACCTTAACGTGTCTTATCTCCGCCTGCTCTTCGCGTGTGTCCTGCTGGCGTCCTTGTGCCTGAGTGTAGGCTTCCTGACGCCGTATCTGTCTGTTATCGCGTGCGCCGCTGCCATCGCGAATCTGCTACTTGGCCCCGGCCCGCGCGACCTCATTTACATTACCCCGGTGATCGATGCCGCTGCGCTCGCCCTCCTCGGACCTGGGGCGTATTCGGTGGATGCGCGACTGTTCGGGCGCCGCGTCACGGTTATCTCTCCCGGCAAAAAAACGGAGCGGCTGTGACCCGCCATCGCTGGCCTTGAAACCGGGGCCGACTTCTATTGTCCGCAGCTCGAATTACATTAACGCCGGCTGTTTTACGCGCCGAAGGTATTAACTGCTAACCCGATTGAGGTATTACCCGGCTGCACTATCTAGGGTTTCGCCGTAAAGGCCATGAAGGGTAACTTCACCTCATGGTTGGGAATGTAGCGGCCCCAGAGAGGCAACCACGCTGATAAGGGCGGGCACTTCGCGGCCTGGGAATAGCCGCTGCTTTTCGTGCAAGAGCTGCGCGCGGCGTTCAAATCCCTTCGCTGAGTCGCGGTCTCTCGCCCACGCCGAATCGGAAATTTCGGCATCCGGTCGAATCGGATCGCCACACTGAAGGGTTCAACCGAAAAGGAGATTGCCATGAGTTTTCAAACAGCCGCCCGTCAAACGTCTCAAACCGGCGCTATACAACAAGGCGGCGAGCAGGCGACCGACAAGATCGCTATTCGTCCGTTTCATGTGAATGTTCCTGAAGAGGAACTGACCGAGTTGCGCAGGCGTATCAACGCGACAAGGTGGCCTGAACGGGAAACGGTCACCGATGCATCGCAAGGCGTGCAACTTGCGACGATGCAGAAACTCGCTCAGTATTGGGCGACCACTTACGACTGGCGCAGGTGCGAGGCGCAGCTCCAGGCGCTGCCGCAGTTCATGACCGAGATCGACGGGCTCGACATCCACTTCATCCACGTCCGATCAAAGCACGCGGACGCGTTGCCTCTCATCGTCACACACGGATGGCCCGGCTCGGTCGTCGAGCAACTTAAAATCGTCGATCCGCTGACCAATCCCACGGCGCATGGCGGGACAGCCGCGGATGCGTTCGACGTCGTGATCCCGTCGATGCCAGGCTACGGGTATTCAGGCAAGCCGACCACCACCGGCTGGGACCCCGAGCGCATCGCGCGTGCCTGGGCGATGCTCATGCAACGCCTCGGCTACACGGAGTACGTGGCCCAAGGTGGCGATTGGGGCGCGGTTGTCGTCGACATGATGGGGCTACAGGCGCCTCCGGAATTGCTCGGGATCCACACCAACATGCCCGGCGTCTTTCCCGCCGACATCGACGCGGCGGCTTTTTCAGGGGCGCCCGCGCCATCGAGTCTCTCAGACGATGAGAAGGTCGCTTACGAACGTTTGCAGTTCGTCTATCAAAAGGGAATCGCCTACGGGTTCCAGATGGGGTTGCGGCCGCAGACATTATACGGAATCGCGGACTCACCCATCGGCCTGGCGGCTTATTTCCTCGATCACGACGCGCGCAGCTATGAGCTGATCGCGCGCGTCTTTGACGGACAGTCCGAGGGCCTTACGCGCGACGACATCCTCGACAACATCACGATCACTTGGTTGACGAACACGGCGCTTTCTGGCGCCCGTCTCTATTGGGAGTATTGGGGGAAAGGATATTTCAATGCCAAAGGCGTCACCATCCCGGTTGCCGTGAGCGTCTTCCCTGACGAACTCTATCCTGCTCCACGGAGTTGGGCCGAGCGGGCGTATCCCAAGCTAATCCATTACAACAAGCTCGACAAGGGCGGCCACTTCGCGGCGTGGGAACAGCCGCAACTCTTCACGGCGGAACTGCGCGAGGCGTTCAAATCGCTACGGTAGTGCGGCGTCAGGCGTCAGGCGACGCGCGACGTGAGGCGTGTCGCCCGACGGTCTCGCAGCCGGGAAAGGAGTCCCACATGGAAACGATTCGAATCGAAGAACTTCTTCAGCGGCTGCGGTGATTAACTTCGTGACAGCGCCCGAGCAGGTGCTTTAACTGATATATAAGGGAGAACGGGAGGATCGTTATGTCGCAAGTTTTGTCGATCAATGGTAACGCGAGGGGTTTAGGTCGTCACATTGGTGAAGTAGTCCCCGCAACGGGCGAGTGCTCCATCACGAAGGCCCTCTACGGGCGGGCCGGGCTACCTCGCCATCGCCAGGGTGGGGTGCACGCAGGCTCAGTGATGTCAAAAGCCGCGTCGCAAGATAAGCCGACCGTCTTCGTCGTCGACGACGACGTCTCGGTGCGCGAAGCGCTGGAATTGCTGATCAGCTTCGAGGGGTGGCGGACGGAGGTCTTCGCCTCCGCACAGGAATTCCTGGCACGCCCGCGAGTGCTTACGCCGTGCTGCCTGGTTCTCGACGTTTCTCTCCCGGACCTCAACGGTCTCGAGTTGCAGAAACTAGTCTCTGATCGATTCGAGATGCCGATCATCTTCATCACGGGTTATGGAGACATCCCGATGACGGTGAGGGCAATGAAGGCCGGGGCAGTAGAGTTTTTGACAAAGCCCTTCGATAACGAGGTGCTTTTGGGCGCCATCCGGCAGGGCCTGGAGCGAAGC
>DATLMN010000040.1:0-29443 GCA_035537255.1 Pyrinomonadaceae bacterium
GACATTGATCGGCTCGTCTTCCGGCGTCGCGGTAAACGTCCCGTGAATGTTGATGGTCACGGTATCGCCCAATTCAGAGGCGCGATCTTCGACGGGCTGAAGCGAGGCGGACGCTTCACGCAAGCCCTCTATGACGCGGTCAACATCTGCGTCTTCGACGGGACGCGTGCTTCTGGTCGCCTCCAAACCCTTGTACTTGCCGAGCGCGACTTCGGGCAGCACCTCTACGTGAACATGCACGGAGAGCGGTTCTGTTCCGATCTTGTCCAACCCTTCTGCGTTATCCAGATGAACGTCTGGCTCGCCGATGACGATCAGCTTGTGCTCGTTGATCGCATCCTGTATGGCTTGCGGCACAACTTCGCGCAGCACTTCACCGCGAATCTCGTCTTTAAAGCGTGTGCGGACGACGGAGCGCGGAGCATTACCGCGACGAAAGCCCGGCACATTGGCGAGCTTCGCATAGCGGTCGCTGATGCTGTCATAAACTTCGCGCAAACGCTCCGGCTCGATCTCGATCTTGATCTCCTTGCGTGTCGCAGAAGTATCAATCAATTCAGTCTTCATAAAATTTGAAGCCCGCCACGACTGCGCGCTCTTTCTCTCTTTTGCGGCGCGAGCGAACGGGCCATCCCTTCCGTTGACAGAAAATCAATCTAAACTTTTGTGTATCATCAAAAACTTCTGATGCGAAAGGGGGGACTCGAACCCCCACCCCTTGCGGGACCAGCTCCTAAGGCTGGCGCGTCTACCGGTTTCGCCACTTTCGCATTCGTCAGTGCTGACTTAATTAAAACAGCGATACGTGATGTCAAAAACAGACCACAGTTTAAAGCCGATTAAGATTAAAAGATTAGCGCGATGTTGTCTAGCGATGGGATTCTCATAGCCTGTTCGAAAGCCCCTGAAAGGGGCGAAAGAGTGTAGCCCATGACTTTAGTCATGGGGAAAGCCGTTCACACAAACAGATAAAGCCCCGGAGGGGCGAAAGACGTTCACAATTGAGTGCTACTCAAGCTTGAGCGTTTATCGCCCCTTGCGGGGCTTTCTTATTCTTTAACTTCAACTATACCCAAGGCTGACGCCGTGGGCTACACTCTGTCGCCCCTTTCAGGGGCTTTTTCAAACAGCTTCTAAAAATTTTCCGTCCCGACTTCTTCCGGCGTCTCACGGCCCACGCCGAGCGCATCGGCGACCCTGTTAATGTAGTTGAACCAGGACGCGATCAGCGTGATTTGCAGGATTCCCTGATCGTCGAAGCCGACGGCGCGCAGCTTCGCGTGATGCGCGGGCGAAATCTTCGTCGCATCCTTCGTCAACTGCACAACATAATCGAGCATCACGCGATCCTGCTCGGAGACGGGAGCGGTAGTGTAGTCCGTCTGTAAGGCCTCGACCAGAGTTTGATCTAAAGTGACTCGACGCAGAAACTCTGCGTGGGATTCGATTCAATAATGGCAGCGATTGCTGACAGACACGACGGTCGTGATCATCTCGTGCTGTCGACGCGAGAGCGGCAAGTCCGGCGACATCAGCGCGCCGAAAGTACTGAAGGCGTGATACAGGGCTTCGGGTATCAGGCTATGCGAGGCCACGATGCTGGACGACGCGCCGTCCGGCGTCGGATGAATCGGCACGGCGTACTCCGCCGGATACAACTCGCGCTGCGCTTCCATCGCGCGCCGCAGTTTTTCGTCTGCCTCTTCAAATGCAATAGTGCGAATCCATGTCATACAGCTTTCATCTCTCTTTATAACTCGAATTCAGAAAACGTGCGGCGCTTAATCTACACTGCGCCGCACATGCCTGCGAAAAACCAGATGATAAACCGGCGCGGCGCGCGCGACAACCCGTTCCGGCCTGTGATTCTTGACGCTCAAGTGACGGGACGTTATGCTCCTGCATGAACAAACGAACGCCACAGAGTGCGAACTCTATAACCGTCTGTACAGCGAGTGGCAGGCGGTTCTTTTTTAAGATCGGTGCGCCGTGAGGCGAACTCGTTAACTTTTATCAGCAGGTGACTGAAAGAGTGTCTGACGTGACTGAACAAAGGAGAGGCGTAACGCTCAGTGAAGTTGCGCGCGCCGTCGGCGCAACATTGACCGGCGATGAAAAAGCGGAAGTCAAGGACGTGACGCATGATTCGCGGCAGGCGCGCTCTGGCTCTCTCTTCGTCGCTATTCACGGCGCTGAGCAGGACGGGCATCGCTTCGTCAATCAGGTGATGCAGCAGGGCGCAACCGGCATTATCTCCGAGCGCGAGCCTCCCCCTGATTTTCCCGGCGCTTGGTTGCAGGTCAGCGATGCGCGCGCGGCATTGGCCCAAGCGGCCGCCACGGTTCATCATCATCCGTCGCGCGAGATAAAACTGGTCGGCATCACGGGCACTAACGGGAAGACGACGACGGCTTATCTTGTGGCATCTATCCCGGAAGCGGCGGGCGAAGCGGTGGCGATGACCGGCACGGTCGAGTACCGAATCGGAGCGGAGCGACGCAAGGCCCTGCGCACCACGCCCGAAGCGAGCGATATGCAGCGCATGTTGCGCCGCGCAGTCTCTGAGGGTTGCCGCGTGGCCGTCATGGAAAGCTCTTCGCAGGCAATCGATCTACACCGCTGCGACGCTCTTAGCTTAAGCGTCGCCGTCTGGACAAACCTGACGCGCGATCATCTGGATTATCACAAGACGATGGAGGCGTACTTTGCTGCCAAGCGCCGCCTCTTCGACGGAAGCTTGGGCGAGCGACCGCGCGCCGCCGTGCTTAATATGGACGACGAACGCGCGGCGGAGCTGGCGCGTGTGGTGACGGACGCAGGCGGGCGAGTCCTTCGCTACGGCCTTCAGTCGCAGTCGGATGTCACGGCGACGAACGTCGAGCACTCGCTGGCCGGGATGCGTTTTACGCTTCACACTCCTCTGGGAGAGCGCGAGTTGTCTTCGCCGCTGGTTGGCCGTCCGCACATCTATAATATTCTGGCGGCGGTTGCGACGGGGATAGAGCTTGGCTACGACCTTGACACGATCTGCCGCGCTGTCAGGACGTGTACGGGCGCGCCCGGTCGCTTTGAGCGCGTCGAGCACGAAGGCGATTTTGCAGTCGTGGTGGATTACGCGCACACGGATGATGCGCTCGTCAATGTGCTCAGCACTGCACGCGGCGTGACACAGGGGAGAATCATCACAGTGTTCGGCTGCGGCGGCGACCGTGATCGCACAAAGCGCGCGCCGATGGGCGAGGCCGCAGCTTCACTTAGCGATGTCGTGATACTCACTTCGGACAACCCGCGCACAGAAGACCCTGAAAAGATTCTCAGTGATGTCGAAGAGGGAATGCTGAGGTGTGCCAAGCCTTATCAAAAGATCGCAGACCGTCGCGCAGCCATTCATCAGGCGGTGCGCGAAGCGCGCTCAGGCGATGTCGTGCTCATCGCCGGTAAGGGTCACGAGGATTACCAGATCATCGGCAAAGAGACTTTACATTTCGATGATAAAGAGGTGGCGCGCGAGGCCCTCGCCGCACGAAGCAGTTCCTGAAACCCAGAGTTCAACCGTTTCAATCAATGCGCGTTCTTCTTCAGGAGCTATCTTGAGATTTCCAATCCAAAATCTAAAATCTAAAATGTAATGACCATCATCACAAAGGCGATCCTTTCTCTTTGCGTGCTGGCTTCAACCGGCATCCTGACAGAGACGATGAGCTTCGCGCAGAACCGTGCTAGCGGCAGAAATAGACAGAACAACGCTAGGAGGATTGAAGGAGCGATTGAAGCGGGCGTTTCTACTTCTGCACGCATCTTTGTCCTGCGGTTAAAGCCCGGGCAGGATTTGCGTGAAGAGTTGGAGAAGCTAACCAAAGCTTCCAACATCCGCGCGGGTTTTATCGTGACTGCGGTCGGCAGTCTGCAAAAGGCTTCGCTCCGTCTGGCGGATCAGACTGCCACCAGCACTTTCATGCAAAAGTTCGAGATCGTTTCTCTCACGGGTACGCTTTCGACGGACGGCGTGCATCTACACATCGCGCTCTCGGACACTGAAGGAAAAACCATCGGCGGGCATCTGGTCTCCGGCTCGATCATCTATACGACTGCCGAGATCGTCATCGCAGAGGCGCGCGACCTCTTCTTCACACGCGAGATGGACGCACAGACAGGCTACAAAGAGTTGAAGGTTCACAAAAGGGTGCGCGCGCAACGTAGATGAGCCGGTCTCCTTCGCCTGCGCCCGGTTCATCAGGCCGTCTTCGTCTCGTCTTTATCTATTGACGCCTCGCCGTCGTTTAGACCCCATGCTCTTATATTGTCCCGCTGTGGCTAAATTGTTCCTGCCCGCAAGACCGCCTCACAAGTGTGTCGCGCACGGACTGATCGACGCGTAAGTCACTCCCGCCTTTAAGTGCAATAAATCCGCCCGCTTGCTAATGCAGACAGAGGTCGCGCGCACGTCACTATCCAGCGGCCCATTGCTTGCTATAAGCGTTTGCGCGGGGCGTCCCATCTGGGAAGCCTGCGCGATCAAGACGACATCTGATGAAGGAGCACACGATGAAACGCATATTGACACACTCGGCGCTGGCGGCAGTCCTGGCCCTCGGCGCACTTTCGCCTGCCGTGATGGCTGGGGCGAAGAACAAAAGACCCAAACACAGCACGGCGCACACGGCCGCCATCAAGAAATGCAACGAGGATTACAGCGCGGCCATGAAAGAAGCCAGGAGCAAGCGCGGTAAAGACCGCAAGGATGCAGAGGTCGCAGCCCGTAAGGCCAAGAGGGATTGCATCACGAGCGCGCCCAAGTAAAAGAAGCGCACGGCACGAACTAACCACAGGCTCTGCGAGCGTCATGACGCTCGCAGAGCCTCAAAAATTTTATTGAATATACTGCGGCTTAAGTTTCACCACAGAGGCACAGAGGGCACGGAGATAATACAGAGAGTTGAAGATCGCTCAATCCTCTGTGCTTCCTCCGTGTCCTCTGTGTCTCTGTGGTGAATGGCATCTTCTGCAATACTCAATTTCAAATTGACCCACCACCTTTTGCCGGGCCAACTTTTTAGCCGCCGCGGTGTGGCGCTTTTGTCAGCATCACCAAAACGCCACACTTCGCGAGCAAGTGTGATTCAGGAAACCTCAGCAAAAGAGGCTTTCACGGTCTTCAGCAGAGTGGTATGGCCCTTGCTCAGGACGTAATGCAGCGGAGTCGTGGCTGGCAAACCTGAACTTGTAGGCTGCTCGATTAAGTTTTTATGCACGGCTCGCAAAAAATAGATGATCGAATCGAATGATACACGTTGGCAGGAGAGAAGCATGAAAAAAACTAAACTGGGGATTGTCCTGGCGCTGATTTTTGTCTTGAACTTCGGCAGCTTAGTCTTCGCACAAAACTCTAACAGCAGCACGACCACGTCCACGACCACGACGACGCGAACTAATTCGCGCGGCATGGGACGGCGCTCGCGTCGTCGTATGCGCCGTCGTCTTCGTCGGCATGCACGTCGTCGCGCGAGAGCCCGTCACGGCAATATGGGGAACGGCAACACCAGGCGATAAATTTTTCTGCAAGTCAGAGAGGTGGCCCGCTCTGGCGTAGATGGTTAGTCGGACGGGCCGGAGACTCGCGCTTCCGTCTCCTGGTCATACGGTATGGGCGATGGCCTGGAACGGCGCGGGCAAGCGTGAGCGGTTTGGCCCACAGGCGGCAGCCGCTCGCGAACGAAGAGGGATGCGACTATTTGAGGAGGTGGTCGCGTCCCTCTTTTATTGGCCGACTTAAAAGCCTAGAGCGCAAAGCCTGAAGAGATATACCAAACGCCATGAGGAGCGAGTCGGACAACGCGCAGCGAAAGCGCCAGGGGAGAGTGCGCGCCACCTTCCGGGCGCTCATTTTTGTTGCCTGTTTCTGTCTGGCCTTTCTCGCGGCAGGGTCTTCTTGCTCGCAGCGCCGCGTAGAGGAGACCGTGACGGTTGATGCCGGGCGTCTGTCTTCGCCTGTCACGAATGCGCAGCCCGTCGCTCTCGCCCCACAATTGCCCGCTCGCGATGCGGACATCGAACAGGCAGGGGATCACATCGCCGAAGCCATCACACGCTTAAAGAAGCGGCAGAGCGGCGCGGCGCTCGCAGCGTTGGCCCAGGCGGAAGGCGCGCTGGGCCGCGCCCTGCGCACAGAGTCCCGCGACGAGGCTGAGCGCGAGGCCATACGCGAGACGCTCAAGGGGCTCGAAGCGGCCGAGCGCAGTATCCAGCGCGGAGCATTGACGGAGGCCGCCGCCCAACTCGTCGCGCTCAACCGAAGAGTTGACGCTATCGGAACGCGCTCCTCTGCTAACGCTAATGCCCGGCCATGACCGGGGCGTGATGCTTAGAAAGTGAGAACGATTAATCAAGAGGCGAGTGAGCGCGCGAGGCGCTGACACCGCAGCGCACTGTTGGAATTAACTTCATCGTCACGATCATGATAGGATCAGTCAAAGTTATCAGGGGATCGCCATGCATCGCTTATCCAAGCGGATGATGATGTTTTGCTTTCGCGGTTGATTCGATGAGACCCCTCAAGCTACACACCAAGACGACGCTGCTCGCTTCAGCCATTACCATCGCCGTGCTGGCTTTGGCCCTCGCCATCACCAACGAGCGCGTCGCACAGCTCGTGCGCGAAGAGCAGAAGGCCCGCGCCGAATTGCAGGCGATCAATCTGGCAGAGCAGATCAGCCACATGGCTGCGCCGCGCGACCCGCAGGCGTTGGCCCACGCCGCGACGGTCGCTGCGGGCGCGCGTCCCGGCATCATTCGGATACGTATCTGGGAGCGCGTCGGCGGCGTCTATCAGGAGGCGGCAGCCTCGCCCGGCAGCGAACCGGCGCAGGATATTCCGGAGGACACACGCGCCGCGCTGCGCAGCGGGCTGGCATCCAGCGTCACCAGCGCCCGGCCAGAGAACGCCAGCGACTCGCTCTACAGGGTCTTCGCTCCCATCACAGACCAAGGACGTTTTAGCGGCGCGGTCGAAGTCGTCGAGCGGCTAGACGACGCGCCCTCCATCGCCGTGCGTTACGAGCGCACGGCAGTCTGGATTGTGCTTGCGGCCGTGGCGCTGATTACGCTGGCGACCTACCTGCTCTTTCGGCAACTGATCTACAGGCCGATTGAGCGGCTGTTGATCGTCATGTCGGAGGCTGAAGCGGGCGACCTCGCCGTCAAAGCCCCGGAGCGTGCGCCGGACGAGCTGGGCCTGCTCTCGCGCGCCTTTAATCGCATGATCAAACGCATACGGCAGATGACGGAGGAGCGCGAGGGCCAGCGTCGCGTCCTGCAAGAGCGCGTGCATGAGGCCACGGCAGAGCTTGAGCGACGCAACGAGCAGCTAGAAGAGAGTAATCGTGAATTGTGGCGTACCTCGCGGCGACTGACGGAGTTGGAACGCCTGGCGGCGGCGGGACAAACAGCTGCGCAGTTCGCTCATGAAGTAGGGACGCCACTCAATCTGATCAGCGGCCATGTCCAGCTCCTTCGTGCGCGCCTCGCACAGGACGAGGCGGCGGAGCGTCGACTGGAAACCATTGATGCGCAGATCGAGCGGATCGAGCGCATAGTAAGAGGGATGCTAGACCGCACACGCCCGGAAGCCGTCAAGCTCGCGGCGCTTGATCTGAACGCGCTTCTGGAACGCATCTTCGACACGACCGCGCCCGCTCTTGACGCTCGCGGCGTCCGTCTCTTGCCCGAGTTGAGTAATGCTTTGCCGCCGGTCGCGGGCGATGCCGACCGCTTACAGCAGGTCTTTATCAATCTCATCAACAACGCGATTGACGCTATGCCTGCGGGCGGCGAGCTGTGTGTGAGCACTAGGGCCGAAGGGGAAGAGAGGGCGCTCGTACGCGTGGAGTTCGCCGATACGGGTTGCGGAATGGCCGAAGAAACGTGCGCACGTATCTTCGATCCGCTCTACACGACCAAGGAGCGCGGGCGCGGAACGGGACTCGGGCTGGTGGTCGTGCGACAGGTGATGAATGACCACGGAGGCCGCATCGAAGTCGAAAGCGAGAAAGGGCGCGGCACGCGTTTTCGCCTCTGGTTTACGGCCGCGCACTCGATACGTGAAGGGGAAGAGTCCTTACAGATCAAAGGCCAGGAGGAGCAGGCCAAAGTGATATGAAGCAAATCCTCGTCGTTGATGATGATCGCGCTTCGTGCGAGCTGTTAAGCGAAATCTTCGCAGAGCAGGGCTGGAATGCCGAGACGGCGCAGACGCCCGCCGCTGCGCGCGAGCTGGCGACAAGCGCCCGCTACGATCTGGTCATCAGCGATGTCAACCTCGAAGCCGAAGAGACCGGGCTAGACCTGCTAAAGAGCCTGCGCGCGGACTGCCCTGTGATCCTCGTGACGGGGTTCGGCTCTCTGGACGCAGCGGTCGAAGCGGCGCGCGAAGGCGCTTGGGATTTTATCTCCAAGCCCTTCAAGGTCGAAGAGGTCGTGGCGGCGGCGCGCCGAGCCATGGAGCGTGCCGACACAGGCGCGCCAGGCGGCGACGACGAGACGCCCGGACGCGCCATGCTCTCTGCGCGACTGGAAGAGACGGGACTGCTCGGGCGTTCGCCCTCTATGATCGAACTCTACAAGGAGATCGCGCGGGTTGCGCCCTCGCGCTCGACCGTGCTGGTGATGGGCCAATCCGGCACTGGGAAAGAGCTGGTGGCGCGCGCGCTGCACAAACATAGCCCGCGTGCTGAGCGTCCCTTCGTCGCCGTCAATTGCGGCGCGCTTACCGAAACGCTGCTCGAAGCGGAGCTGTTCGGGCATGTGCGCGGCTCTTTTACGGGAGCTATCGCGGATCGCAAAGGACTCTGGGAGGAGGCCGAAGGCGGCACGCTCTTTTTAGACGAGGTCGGCGAGACGAGCCCTGCGATGCAGGTCAAGCTCCTGCGTGCTCTTCAGGAGGGAGAGATACGGCGCGTCGGCGCATCGCGCTCTGTGCGCGTGGATGCGCGCGTCGTGGCTGCCACCAACCGCGATCTGGAACGCGATGTCGCGGCGGGCGCATTTCGCGAAGACCTCTTTTATCGCCTGGGCGTCGTCATCCTGCGTGTGCCGCCGCTGCGCGAAAGGCGCGGCGACATTCCCCTTCTCACAGAGCGATTCCTCAAAGCAGCCGACGGCGGGCGTCATCTGCGCTTCTCGAACAAGGCGCTGGCGCAGCTCATCGCCTACGATTGGCCGGGCAATGTGAGGGAGCTTGAGTCTGCGGTCGAATATGCGGCGATACGCGCGCGCGGCGCTGAGATTGCGGTCGAGGATTTGCCCGCGAAGTTACAGGGCAGTTCCGCGCGTCCCCTTAGCCAGCGTGCGACGCTCTCTGCGCTCTACGATGATCTGGTCACGCTCGACGAGTTGGAGAGACGATATCTGATCTATGTGCTGGAAAAGGTCAAAGGCAATCGAACGCGTGCGGCGGAGATTTTAGGGATTGACCGGCGCACGCTCTATCGCATGGCCGAACGGTTCAGCATCAAGCTCGAAGGTCAGTAAGGCGCAGAAGTCAATCAGCCGCAGAGCGCAATCCCCACTGCCTGCTAAATCAAAAGCATCTGCTCGTCTCTACGCGGTTCTCAAGAGTGAATTCGATTAAGCGAGGAACGACCGCACATTACGCAGCATCTGTCTCAGGACAGATGTTCTAAGCGGCGGCGCGCTTTGGTGATTTGGCGGTCGAGTTGTGCGGCCTGCGCCACGAGCGCGTCACGACCCTGAAGAGCTTCTTCATCACTTGAGAGCTTGAGCCTGTACAATCCATCCTGACGGATACGCTTGATGCCGTACTCGACCGTGCGAAGCTCTTCTCTGAGATTCAACAGGCGAGCCGCTTTGTCCTCTTCCTCTTCAGCCCCGTGCGCGCTCGCGCAGTACGAGCGCAACTCTTCATCGCCGAGCAGCGTGTGCAAGCTTTCCACATCGCCCTCCTGATAAGCCCGGCTGGCCTCCGCCATGATCGAGTGACGACGGCGCGCTTCACCTTCATCTGAAGCGTGATCGGGATGAAACATCCTGGCGACGGCCCAGAAGAGCTTACGCAAACTTGTTTTGACGGGTAAAGGATGCGACGCGGCAGCATCTTCCGCTTCGTGGGCGGATGCTTCCCCTTCTTCATCAACCGAAGCATCTATGCCGAGCGCATGCCTTTCCGCCTCTTTGATAGCGCGCTCAACTTCGGCCAGCTCGGCCAGACGGCTGCCGATGAGCTGCGTATAAAGCTCTCTGAACGCACGCAGCTCTTCCTGTAAAGCGACCAGCTCAAGCTTTCGCTCCATCAGCAGAGCTTCAAGGCGCGCGATCTCCTGCGCTAAATCAGTGTGGGCGGATTTTTCCGACGATGAATGAAGACTAAGACTCTGCATAGTCGATCAAAGGGCTAGATTGTAACAGGAAGAGACTCGAAAGTCCTTCAGGCGAGCACACAGCTATCTTGAAGAGTTTTGTTACTCTTCACTCAAGCTTGTGTGGGGCGAAGCCTGTTCATCCAGTAGGCCCATGCGACGACCAATGAGAAGTAGATCAGGCTGGAGATTCCGGCCACGCGCACACTCGGCGGCGGCGGCCCTGTGATGTTGTTGTACCACGCCAGCGTGAGGAGAGCGACGACGATCCAGAACGCATACACGCCCCAGCGGTTTTTGGGACGAGTCGCGCGCACATAAACGATGATGCCGAGCAGCCATAAACCGCCTTCGACGATAAGGGTCGCGGGAATGGAAGTCCAGAGTCCCAGTCCGTAGAAGCTGTCAGTGCCCGGCGCAAGCGACATATCCGGTCTATGCGCCACAACGTCCAGCAGCCAATGGCTGACCACAGCAACGAAGAGCACCAACGCCCCGCGCGGGTAGCGTCGCCGTAAGAAATAGGCAGCCGCAAAAAGAGCGCCCCAGACGACCTCCATCAGCAGGCTATGACTAAAAGCGATGTCATAAGCGTCTGCGTAGTTGGCCGCGCCCCTTCCGGGCTTGAGCCGCACGTGCTCTATTCCTGCGAAGAGGAAAATGGCCCACAGAAAATCCGAGAGCATCGCCGCCAGCACCAGTGTGCCCAGAGAGAGCTTCGGCTCGACACGTTTCGCCAAGAGACCGACCGCGAAGTGCCCGACGTGCATGTTTCCTCCAACCTCTTTTGCCTGACTGCTCGTACCCTTTCTTAACTTACGTCTTTTTCTACTGATACGCGCATCTCTTTATATATTCTAGCTAAATCCTCAAGCCTGTAATGCGCATTGAGCCCGCTTGGATTCGGCAGTATCCACAATAGTGCTCCTCCTAAATTTTCTTCCTGTCTACCGATGACTGCGTCTTTGTTTCCGAATGCTGCCCTGTATGCGCCGACCCCAAGGATAGCTACAACTTTAGGAGCGTACTTCCGTACTTTTGCTTCAAGCCTTTGACCACCCTTTACGTACTCCTGTGGTTTTAACTCTGCCGCTGATGCAGTCGCTCGCTCTACCACATTTGTAATGCCATAGCCGCGCTCCAGTAGCAGAGAGTCCTCAAAGCCGGAGAATAACTTGTCTGTAAATCCAGCCGCGTACAACGTCGGCCAAAACCTGTTTCCCGGTCGGGCGAAATGATGTCCTACCGCTGCCGAATATAGACTTGGATTTATTCCACAGAATAAAATCTTCAATCCCGGGCCGATCACATCCGTCATCTTTCTTCCAAAAGCGCCCGCGATCTGTTCTTTGGTTGGTTTCCGTTTCTGATCTGACATTCGGAAATAATACCCATTGATTTTGGGACTTGCTAGCCACCATCTACGGAAAGCGATCTAACGCTTATTAGGCAGCTCGCTGCGCTAAAATTTTAGTTGCGTTATTGGCTGGACTGATGGAGATACTCCTATCAATCCTTGTTCGTATCACGCCGCAGGGCGAAATACCATCCGCTGGCGAACACGCGCGGCAACTTATCCGTCACACGCGCGTTCCATTCGATAAAGCGTTCTGAGCGCGCCAGCGTGTGCCCTATCAACGGGCCTGCGAGGAAACTGGCTGCTCCCTCCCTGAACACAGATAAAGAACATTCAGCGAAGAGGCTTCGCAACTGACGACGCGTAAAAAACTGCGCATGGCCGCTCTCATGATTGTCTGTAGCGGCGACCGCCTGTTTGCCATCCCTGACCAGCGCATCGACGATGCGTTGTAAGCGAAATGTCCTGAACAGCCATGAATCAATCTCAAATTCACCATAGCCATTCGGGACAGTGACGATGATGATTCCGTTCTCGCTCAAGCGTTCCATGCCCGCCAACAGCAGGGAGCGTGGCTCTCTCAAGTGCTCCAATACTTCTGAAAGAATAACTACTTCGTAAGGCGCGGCTTCAAGTTCTTCGACCCGCCCGCAAACGTAGACGAGGTTCGCGACATCTACTCCCAATCGTTTGGCGTGTTCGATGGAAGGCTCATGTATATCTATGCCTGTGACCTGAAAGCCCAGCCTGGCGAGAGGCAAAGCGAGTTCCGAGCCATTGCCGCACCCGACATCAAGCACTCGCAATGAATCAGCCACGCGATCAGGAAACGATTCCGCGATGACATCCTGCACAAAGCGCAGCCGCTTATGATACCCCCATAAATTTTCTCGCTCACTTTGTTGCATTATTAAACTCTATCATAAGGCTGCCTGGGAATTTTCTTGATACGGTCAAATTAACCCACGCCGAGCCGGCGACGATTTACAGCGCAGAGGAATCACTTGAAAGGGATGCTATCCGAGGCGCAGGGTTGAATGAGTTGTTATGTTGCGCCTACGGAGCAAACATTTCACCGAGAATGGCTAAAACTTCCGTTTGGGTTTGCTTATCAATTTTGCCAAGCCTCCTGGCGAGGCGGCTCTTATCTACAGTCCGAATCTGGTCGAGCACAACTTGCCCGCTCTTTCCCTGAAACTTACACGCGACACGCGTAGGATAAGAAGTGCCCTTAGTAGTCATCGGCGCAACGATCACCGTTCTTATAAAGCGATTCATCTCATCCGGCGAAATTACAAGGCACGGTCGAGTCTTCTGAATTTCGCTGCCGATAGTAGCATCAAGGTTGATGAGGTAAACATCAAAGCGTTTAACTACCATTGCCACTCATCCTCATCCCATTGAGTTTGAGTGGGCAAATTCTTATCAAGCAAAGCATCATCGCCGCGCTCAGCCATCGCGCGAAACGCACTCTCCCAATCCTGTCTGGGCTGTTTCGTCGAGCGAATGATGATTCGATTATCCTCTGCTTCTAGTTCAACTTCTTCCGAAAGATTGCTGCGTTCCAGAAGTAACTTAGGGATACGAATTCCTTGCGAATTACCGATTTTTACGATCCGAGTTCTCATAGCTACATTGTAATTACGAGCTTGTTTTGTCGTCAAGGCAGCTCAGAAATGAGCAACATGTTGGCGGGTTCGGACTTAGTCTTCCTCTGGCGGTGGAGGCGGCTCGTAGTTCAAGCGATTGTGTCTAGACCAGTACCAGTAGACGGGCAGGCCGAGTGCGATCAGGCCGATGCCGACGAGCGCCTGCACGGGCGTCGTCAAGAGCGTGTTGATGAGTAGCCACGCCGTGACGAGAAGAAAAAGCACAGGTACAACGGGATAGCCCCATGCGCGGTAGGGGCGCTCCGCGTTCGGCATCGTGCGGCGAAAGATAAAGACGGAGGCGGTCACCAGTCCGTAGAAAATCCAAGAGCCGAAGATCACGTAATCGGTCAGCGTATCGAAAGAGCCGGAGAGCGCCAGCAGGCAGGCCCAGATGCCCTGTAAGATGAGAGCGCCGATGGGCACATGCGTGCGCGGGCTCAGGCGCGCCAGGTTCTGGAAAAAGAGACGGTCACGCGACATCGCATAAGGCACGCGCGCGCCCGTTAAGATCGAAGTGTGCAGCGTGCCCACACACGAAGACATCAACGCGGCGGCGATCAGGCTGACGGCCAGGGGCCCCAGAAAAGTCTGCGCGACTTCTCCGGCGACGGAAGACTCTTTGGTAATACTGGCGATGGTCATCGGGTCCAGCGCGTAAAAGTATGCGATGTTGATAAAGACGTAGAGCGAGATGATGACGAGCATGCCGATGATGAGCGCGAGCGGAATATTGCGCTGCGGATTTTTTACTTCGCCCGCGACCAGCGTCAGGTTATTCCAACCGTCGTACCCCCACAACGCGCCGAGCATCGCGGCCCCGAACCCCGCGACCCCGTAGCGCGCAGCATCGCTCACGCCGAAACACTTGCCGCCCTCGTTCGCCAAAGCGAAGTGCGACCAATCACCGCTCTTCGACAGCAGAAACGCGCCCGTGCCGACGCCCAGCACGAGCGCAATCTTTATCACCGTCAGAAAGGCAGCGATGTTGCCGCTCACCATCACCGTCGCGCAGTTGATCAGCGTGACGATGGCGATTGCAGAGAGCGCGATGAGCTGCAAAGTCCCGAACTGAAATTCATAGCCGTAGACCATGCGCCTGAAATAAACGCCGCCGAGCGCTCCGCCAGTCAGATCGTTGAGAAAGATGGCGAGCGCGACGGCGACCGAAGCCTGCGAGCCCGTCTTGGCGATAAAGACCTGCATCCATCCGTACAGGAAACCTGGCCCGGGCCCGTAAGCCTCGCGCACAAAAACATATTCGCCCCCGGCGCGCGGCATCATCGCCGCCAGTTCCGCATAGGTCAACGCGCCCGCCAGGCTGAGCACGCCGGCGGCAATCCACACCGTCACTACCATGCCGGGCGTCCCGACGTTGCACGTCATCACACGAGTCTTGAGAAAGACGCCAGTGCCGACGACATTGCCGATAACGATGGACATGGCCGCGATCAGACTGAGACCGCGTATGAGCGTAACGTTGCTGGGTGCAAGCTTTGACATAAAAGATTGAGAAGGCGATGCCTGCTTGATGCGTCGCGGGCTTGATGCTTTATGCAATGCGGCGCGCGCTTCTTCTACTGGCCGTCAGGCTTTTAGCCGCTTCTTCGCCCGTCACGACGGCTCCTTCCATAAAGCCCTGCCAGTCTGCCAGATGTTCTCCGGCAAAAAACACCTTGCCATGCGGGCGTTGCAGGACGGGACGGATGGTGAACCACTGTCCGGGGCGATAGAGCGCGTAAGCTCCCTGCGTGTAGCGGTCTCGCTGCCATGCATAAGACTGTATATTTTTGGAGAGCGTGGGCGCGCGTTTGTCCAAGGGCAGGAGATCGCGTGTGATGATTTCCGTGCGGCGTGACGCGTCCTGCGCGGCCAGCACGTCGGCCTTTTCCCCAATCGCATAGCTGCAAAGGATGCCCTCCGGTCCTGCCTGATCCTTTGTGCTATGAAAATAGTAGTGGGACGTGACATCGCTGACGAGCGAGAAATCTTCAGCGCCCCAGAAGCGTTCACGGAAGAGGACGGAGTTTTTGATGATCCGCGCATATTGAAGTTGGTCTATGGCCGAAGCCTGCGCGGCGGGCAGTGGCGGATCAAACTTAATCTGATCGAGCGTGCGCGCAGGGACAGTGCAGATGCAGGCGTCTGCCGTAAACTGCTCTCCGGAGGCTCGCACACGGACGCGCCCGGCGCGCTGCTCTATGGCCTGAACGGGCATCTTGAGACGAATGTTTTGTGGCCCTATGCGCGCGACCAGCTCATTCACCAGACGCGAATTGCCTCCGGCCATCTTGAAGTCCATCTCGTTGGCCGGGCTCGATTCAAAGTATTCGGACGCGGCGGCGAAGGCTGAGATGTGGCGAATCGATTCGCCAAAGTCCGTGCTGTCCTGTAGGTCGCGAAGGAGCAGGTCGTCTTCCGTAAAGCCTATCTCTTCGAGCCATGTCCACCAATCGTAACGGTCAAGACGCTCGCGCTCTCGCTGCGTATAGTTCTTATATTGCTTTCTGAACTTCTCGAAGGCCGCGTTAGCCTGCGCCGAAAAATTCCACTGACCGGGGCGCTGTACAACTCCGTCACGCATCAGCGAAGCCTCAAAGCGATGGTCTTTCAAAGCAATACCGAACTCACGACAGAGAGCCTGGACTCGTTCGTGACTGGCCCCGACCCATTCGCCGCCCAGCTCGCAAACCAGTGAAGGATTCTCTGCGAAGCTAAAGGAGAGCACACGCCCTCCCGTACGGTCTCTGGCTTCGAGGACAGTCACACGCCATCCGGCACGCGTGAGCGCGTAAGCCGCAGCGAGGCCGGACAAACCAGCCCCGATCACGATGCAGGAATGAGTTGGGCGCGCGAGCTGACGGTTCAAAAGCAGCGGCGCACCAAAGACGGCCGCGCCCGCGTACTTCAGAAATTCGCGGCGTGTCGGCATCCCGTTTACTTTCTTCTGTGCAGAGTAATTATTCATCGAAGGAAAATGAATGAACGTTCCAGTTGAAGCGCTGCCGAAGCAATAAGCAGTTGATACAGTCCTTACCAGATGTCCTGCGCGATTAAATCGTCGTAAGTATCGCGGCGGCGAATAATGTCTGCGCGCCGCTCGTCTCTGATCATCACGGCAGCGGGCAGCGGCCGCCCGTTGTAGGGAAACATCTGCGCGAGCGAGTACGCGCCGCTGTTTAAAAGCGCCAGTACTTCGCCGGGCTTTACCTCAGAGGGCAGTCTGCGGTAATCGGGCAAGCGCCCGCCGCGCTCTATGTCGAAATAGACATCGCCCGAATCGCATAAAGGCCCCGCGACTTTGTATTCGGTGGCAGCCTCATTGTCGGCGCGCGTGGCAGAGACCAGATGGTAGTACCACTTATAATTATTCATCGAGAGCAACAGATTATATCCGGCGTCCGTCAACAGCCACACATCGCCCGTCTCGGGCCGCCGCTTGATATTACGCACGGTCGTCAACACCACGCCCGCGTCGGCGATAATGCTGCGCCCCGGTTCGAGCAGGATGGTCAAAGGCTCAAGCAGGTGTTCCGCTCCAGCCGCGCGCGCAGATTCACGCGCCACGCGCAGAGCCGCGATCAGCACTTCCGAGGGCTCAAGCTCAGCGCCCAGCATATCGCGCTCGTGCTCAGGCAATTGATCCGCCTGCGAGGGGTCGCGCAGGTAGTTGACCGGAATACCGCCGCCCAGGTTGATGTGTTCGAGCGTGTGTCCCGTCTCGCGCTCGATGCGTACCAGATGCTCCCACATCGTCTTAAAGGCGATGGCGAACGGCTCGACATCCGGCGTTTGCGACCCGACGTGAATATGTATGCCGCAGACGTGAACCAATTCGGGATGGCGCAAGCCTCTGCGAAAAGCTTCCAACACTTCCGAAGAAGAGATGCCGAACTTGGAAGTAAGCAGCGCCGTCTGCAAGCCTAAGTGAGAGCGCGTGCCGATCTCCGGCACGAGCCTGAGCGCAATACGCGCACGTTTATTAAGTCTTCGCGCGGACTCTTCGACCAGCTCGATCTCGTAGATGGAATCGACATTGATCGCATAGATTCCGGCGTTGACGGCCGCGTCAATCTCCGCATCCGTCTTGCTCGTCCCGTTAAAAATAATCTGTTCGGGTCGAAAGCCCGCGCGCAGGGCTTTGAACAGCTCGCCGCCGCTGTTGACCTCCGCATCAATGCCCGCTTCGAGCACGGTCTTCAGGACGGCCATGTTTGAATTGGCCTTCGAGGCGTAAAAGAAACGGACGCTTCGCTCGATTGTCTGCGCGGCGCGCTTTAGTCTCAAAATGTTCGCGCGTATGCGCGGCTCGGAAAAAACAAAGAGCGGCGTATCGTGCTCTGCGACTAAAGAGAGCGCGTCGACGCCGCTGATCGTGAGATGTCCCTCGCGCGTTTCCAGATAACCGGGAATCGTCCACGCCGGAGGAGCGACCGATTGAATTGGCATCAAAATTTTTGACCCCGTCAGAAAAATTCGGCAAGTATGATAGACGCCAGCGAAGATAGTCCGCCGCGCAGAGTAGCGTCAAGTGGGAGGGAGAATAATCGAAGGAGCTTAGATCATATTAAGGAAGCCGGCGTAAGTGGCTTCAGCATTACGCGCCGATTTTTTTGATAGTCTCTTTGATCTGCTTGATGTGGCGCGTTTCGTGATGGCCGACGAAGGAGATTGCGCCGACGCCGTCGAACTGGCCGAGGAAAGGATGCTTGATGCCGATCTGTTGCAGGCGCTGGCGGCCATGCGTCGCGCTGAACTCTTTGAGGGTGCGGCGCACCTGCTCATAGTTGGCGATGACTTCTTCTTTCGACGGCGCGTCGAGCGGCTCGACCGTCTTCGGCGCTTTGACGCGAACTACTCGCCGTCCGACGAGCAGACGAACAGGGATGAGACGTTGAAGCAAGCCGACATGCACGGCGGGTCTCTCTAAAGACCTTTCAAGCTCTTCGAGGACGCGCTGCTCGACCATACAGAGGTGATGCACGATCTCTGCGATGCTCCACTGATCGGGCGCGGGACGCTGTCGAAAACGCTCGTCATCTATCGGCTGGATCAGGTCCAGCAGTTTCTGATGCGTTGCGTCCAGCCGTGCGATCTCGTTTTTCATAACTTCTGATCCACACTCAGAGATAATCTAACGCTTGTCTTCATCAGACGTGTCGGGCGCGCGGCCTGTCACGACACGATGGCGGTCGTCGACTACTGCGCGACGAAGTTATAAGTCAGGACGCCTGTGACCTTGACGAGTTGGCCCTGTAGCTTCGTCGGCGAGAATTTTGCGCGACTGGCCGCCGCCACCGCCGCCGCCTGCAAAAGCGACGGGCCGGAAACGGCGCGCGCCTCAATCACATCTCCGTTTTCATCTACGAGTATCTGAACGGTTACTTGGCCGGTGACTCTGGCTTCTCTGGCCTCCATCGGATAGATAGGCTTCGGCAGGCTGATCGCTTTACCGTTGAGCACGCCGCCACGAATCGGCTGTGTCGGACGCGTGCCCGCAGCGTTTGATGACTGGCTGCCTGCTGAGTTGTCGGTATTAACGTGTGGGACAATCACCGGCCCGGATGGCCCTGGCGGCGGCGGTATGGGCTGCTCCTGTGGCTTGAGCGTAAATGAATCGAGGAACCGATTTATACGGGCGTCGCTTTTAGGCGTGTTAAAGACCATCACAGCATAGAACTTTTTTTTCGTGCTGTAGACATGCGCGACGCCTGTGACCTCGCCCATGGTAACGTCATAAGCCGCGCCCGGCTGACCGCTCAGGCTTAGATCGCCCCGACGAGTCGCTTCGGCCTTCAGACCCCTGTCCAGCGCGCTTTGTAAAAATCCTTTCCAGAAACCCTGTGCGTAAGCGTTCATTCTATCTTTATCTGGCAGCGCTCCGATGAAAGCTCCCAAGCCGCTGATCGAGGCTACCAGAAAGACAGGCCCATCGTCGCTGACGAAGGTGTAGGAGGTTGACGTGACGGTCATCTGGCCGAAGGGCTTCTGGTCCGTCTCGATTTCAGGAGCGCCCGGCATGAGCACCGTAAACTCCTCCGCCTCCGGAGCTACTTTTCGCCACTGAGCCGTAGCAGTTTGCGCCAACACAGGCAGGGCTGTAGCCAACAGTAAGATGACGGCCTGAGTAAAAACCACAGAAGTAATAAAGCGAATCGGCCTCATGATGCGAGTCTCCTTTCCCCTTGTCGCCCAGAGCTGGCGAAAGTTCCTGCCCCGTGTAACGAACCGAGACTCTAACACAAACCCTGACGAAAGGATGAAGGAGGAAATAAGGGATGAGGGCGGAGGGATGAGGGATGAAAAGGAAAGCATTCAACTCGAATTAGCATTCCTTTCATCCTTCATCCTTCATCCTTCATCCTTCTGCCCTCAATCGTTCCCGCTCGCGCTCTTTGAGAATACGACGCAGGATTTTGCCGGAGGGCGATTTCGGAATCTGTTCGACGAACTCTACGAAGCGCAGCTTTTTGTAGGGCGCAACGCGCTCGGCGACGAAGCTCTTGATCTCTTCTTCGTCCGCCAACGCTTTGAGCACGACGAACGCTTTGGGTACTTCTCCTGCCTCTTCGTCCGGGCTGGGAATAACGGCCGCGTCCGCCACCGCCGGATGAGTCAACAGCAGCGCTTCCAACTCTGCGGGCGCGACCTGAAACCCCTTGTACTTGATCAGCTCTTTCAGACGGTCGACGATATAAAAATATCCATCGCGGTCGGCATAGGCGATGTCGCCCGTGTGCAGCCATCCCTCGGCGTCGACCGTGGCGGCGGTCGCTTCCGGGCGATTGAGATAACCCTTCATCACCTGCGGCCCGCGTATCCAGATTTCTCCACGTCCCTCTAAGCCTTGCTCCGTGCCGTCCTCAGGGTTCACCAGCCTGCACTCCGTATTGGGAAGACAGATGCCGATTGAGCCTGGCTTTGACCCGCACATCTCGAATGGAGTGAGATGTGTGCAGGGGCTAGTCTCCGTCATGCCGTAGCCCTGCACGACGCGACAACTAAGGCGCTCCTGACAGGCGCGCGTCAGGTCAGTCCCGAGCGGCGCAGCGCCTGAGAAGATAGTCTTGATACGAGAGAGATTGAATTGTTCGACCAGCGGGCTCTGTGTGAGCGCGAGCACGATGGGCGGCACAAGATGTGCCAGCGTGACGCCATGCTCCTCGGCCAGCGTGAGATATTCTTCCAGCTCGAAGCGCGGCATGGTAATGAGCGTCGCCCCCGCGTAGAGACCCAGATTCATAATCACGACCATGCCGTAAATATGAAACATCGGCAGCACACACAGAAGCGTATCATCATGCTCGACGATACGCAGCGCCTGAATCTGTAGCAGGTTGGCGACCAGGTTGTGATGCGTCAGCATTACCCCTTTGGGCAGCCCCGTCGTCCCGCTCGAATAGGGGAGCGCCACCAGATCGTTCTTGGGATCAATCTCGACCGCAGGCACAGCGCCTTCGCTTTCAAGAAGCTCTGCGAACGACGTTGTGCCTTCCGCCGAGCCGAAGACGATTGTTTCGCGCACGCCCGCGTGCTCTGCGGCCTCCCTGGCCTTGTCCATCAATGCCGGGACGGTCAAAAGGTATTTCGCGCCGGCATCTTTCAACTGATGCGTCACCTCTTCGGTCGTGTAGATAGGGTTGATCGTCGTGTTGATGCCTCCGAGAGTGGCGACGGCGTGAAAGGCTATGGCGTACTCGGGGCAGTTGGGACTGTAGATGGCGCACACGTCGCCTTTCCGAAAGCCGCGTGCGGCTAAGCCTGCGGCGGCGCGCCCGATGTCGCGCGTCAGCTCGCCGTAAGTCAGGCGACGACCCGACGGCCCATCGATCAGCGCGGTCTTCTCAGGCCAGCGCTTTGCTTCCTGAAGCACAAACTCTGTCAGCGCGACTTCGGGAATCGAAATGTTCTCATGGGGACTACGAAATATCATCACTTATGCCTCTCGCTTGATTATCACCGCCCGGCGCATTTACATTGACACTGGAATTGCCGACAGTGATACATTGATCTACAGGAAAGGTACTCTGATGAAAGACCAATCTGGATCGTTACCCGTCGAAAAAACCCGCTTGAAGAGTGAAGACACAGGGCGAGCGGAAGAGCCTTCGCGCGCCGAAGAACAGATGGGCGTGGCCGAGCCGGACGCGCCGACCTCGACGGAAGAGAACGAGGGCATGAGCACCATACTCGATGCCGATCCCATCTCCGGCGTCCAGGATAATGCGAGCGACGAATAAATAAAGAGCGACAGTCAATAAAGCGGGCCGCATTCTAACACAGTGCTGCCCCGACTTTGATAACTACATTTTCCCAGTAGTGGTTGAGTTTAAGCCATGAGGAATCAAACAGGATGGACAGGATAAGCAGGATAAAAGCAAAGCTTCGGCAAGGTGAGTTGAGATTTTAAATTTCAGAGTTAAAGCACGAATGCCTTCTTCCTGTTTTTATCCTGACAATCTCTGTCCATCCCTGTTAATTTCTTTCTCTAACGTAAGCTGAACTACTACCTTTTCCCCTCGCCTGAGGTGAACTGAAGATGCCTGATGACGCGCCGCCGCATCCTTTGTATATCGTCTGTCTGGCCAGCTATTTCAAGGGAGCAGAGTTTATACGCGAGTGTAAACGGCGGGGCTCGCGTGTCGTGCTGGTGACAAAGGAGAAGCTGCTGGGCGAAGACTGGCCGCGTGAAAGCCTGGACGGTATTATCTCCGTCTCCAACGATGCGACGCCAGAACACTTTATCCACACCGTCACGCAACTGGCACGCCCGCTCAAGCTAGACCGCGTCGTCGCCCTCGAAGAATACGATGTCATCACGGCCTCTTCGATCAGGGAGCACCTGCGCATCCCGGGCATGGGCAGCACCACCGCGCGCCTCTTTCGCGACAAGCTGGCGATGCGCGTCGTCGCGCAGGAAGCGGGTATACGCGTGCCCGCTTTTGTGCATCTCCTGAACTATAACGAGATCGGCCAGTACATGGAGCGCATCCCCGCGCCGTGGATGATGAAGCCGCGCTCGGACGTTTCCGCCATCGGCATCAAGAAGCTGGAAGACTCGGAACAGGTCTGGCGCGCGATAGATGTCCTGGACGCGCGCCCAGCGCTAACAGAGCGCTCCTCTTATTACCTGCTCGAACGCTTTGTCGCGGGCGAGGTCTTTCACGTCGACTCGCTCGTAGAGGGAAGCGAAGTGGTCTTCGCCGGAGCGAATCGTTACGGCAGGCCGCCGATGGAGGTGGCCCACGGCGGCGGCGTTTATATCTCTTACACTATCGAGCACGACTGCGACGATCAAAAGCAACTGTTCGAGATCAACAGCAAGCTGATCAAAAGCCTGGGGCTGGTACGCGGCGCGGCGCACGCAGAATTTATCAAGAGCGCGGCGGACGGTCAGTTCTACTTTTTAGAGATCGCCGCGCGCGTCGGCGGCTCGTACATCGCGGAAGTCCTGGAAGCCGCCAGCGGAATCAACATCTGGCGAGAATGGGCGGGGATTGAGCTGGCGCGCGGCGAGCATTCGCTTGATCTTCAACCAAAGCGCAGGGAATACGCAGGCATTGCGCTCTCCTTGTCGCGGCAGGAATGGCCGGACACCGCTGCTTACACGGATGAGGAGATCGTCTATCGCGTGAAGAAACGTCATCACGTCGGCCTGGTCGTGCGCTCCCCAAGCCTTGAGCGCGCCACAGAGCTGCTCGACGCTTACGCCAAGCGCTTTACAGAAGAGTTCTCGGCCATCGTGCCGCCGCTCGAACGCCCTGACTAGAGCGGAAAGGTTTGCGAATTTTAGTATCGATTCATTTAGACTTGAGTGAGTATGAAAGCAGCGCTCACCACAGAGACACAGAGACACAGAGGACACGGAGGAAGCACTGAGGCTTGGCCTTTCTCTGTGCCCCCTCTGTGCTCTCTGTGCCTCTGTGGTGAATAACACCATCACATACACTCAAGACTAAGCTGTATAATCATCCGCATTACTTATCTGCGAGGAATGAGAATGATGAATAGACTGCAAGGAAAAAATATCTTGATCACAGGCGCGTCGCAGGGCTTAGGACGCCAGCTCGCCATTAGCTTTGCGCGCGAAAGAGCGGCGGCCCTCTCTCTGGTCGCGCGCAGCGCGGACAAGCTTAAAGAGGTTGAGACCCGCGTGCGCGAGCTTGCGCCAGAGACGCGCGTCCTCACTATTCAGGCCGACATTCAGCGACAGGAAGAGATCGAGCGCGTCATCGCTACGACCTTGAGCGAATTTAGCGGTCGCCTTGACGTACTCGTCAACAACGCTTCGGCCATTGGCCCAACGCCGCTGCCTTTTTTGCTCGACTATCCGCTGGAGGACTTCCGCAGCGTGCTCGACACGAACCTGATCGCGCCGTTTCTTTTAATCAAGAAGGCTCTGCCGGCGATGGTCGAACAGGGCGGCTCGATCATCAACGTCACAAGCGATGCTGGGCAGACAGGCTATCCGGGCTGGGGCGCTTACGGTATTTCTAAGTTCGGCCTCGAAGGCATGTCGCAGACGTGGGCTGCCGAATTGGAAGAGAGCGACGTGCGCATCAACGTCGTCGATCCGGGCGAGATGAACACGGCCATGCACCGCGCCGCAGAGCCCGAAGAAGACCCGGCCCAGTGGGCCAACCCCGAAGAAGTCACAGAAGTCTTCGTCTACCTAGCCTCCGACGAATCGCGCCACGAGAATGGTCAAAGATTCCAGGCGCAGGAAGAGAACTGGGGGAGAAAAGAAGGGATGAAGGATGAGGGATGAGGGATGAAAGGGGTTGAGTGACAGATTCACTTGAGCAGTGCGTCAATCATTTCATCCCTCATCCCTCCGCCCTCATCCCTTCGTTGTTATGACTGCACCTTTTACTTTCACTTTGCCGCCGGAGTTGTCAGCCAAGGAGCCGCCGGAGCGGCGCGGGCTGGCGCGCGATCACGTGCGTTTGATGGTCATCGAGCGTGCCGCCGGAAAAGTCTCGCACACGCGCTTCGATCATCTGGGAGATTATCTCGGAAACGGCGATCTGCTCGTCTTCAATACGAGCCGGACGCTTCCGGCTTCGCTACAAGCGTGCGCTGTGCCCACTGGCCCGTGCATAGAGATTCGACTGGCAGAGCACCTGCCGGATGATTCCTGGCTCGCGCTGCTGCTGTGCCAGCGCGGCGATCCATTCTCTTGCGGTCTGCGCGACGGGATGCAGATTCTCTTCGGCGAGGGTCTGACGGGCACGGTCATGGATCGCGACGAGAGGATTCCAAGACTCTGGCGCTTGCGCTTCTCGAAATCCGGCCCGGAGCTGATCGACCTGCTTTATAGATTGGGACGCCCGGTGCGTTACGAATACGTCTCTGCGCCCTGGGATTTGGATTACTACCAGACCGTTTACGCTAAAGAGCCCGGCTCTGCCGAGATGCCGTCCGCCGGGCGAGCCTTTACGTGGCGAATGCTCTTCGCCTTGCGCCGTCAGGGCATAGACATGGCATACCTTGTCCTGCACACGACGCTTTCGTCCTACATGGATGACGAGCTGGACGCGCTGCATCCGGCATCGGAAGAGGAATACTTTATCAATCCGACGACTGCCGAAAAGATCAACCGCACGCGCGACAGTGGCGGGCGCGTCATCGCCGTCGGCACAACCGTAGTGCGTGCGCTGGAGTCTGTCGCCGACGAGGATGGAAGGGTCGCTGCTGGACACGGCTATACGCAACTGCACATCACGCCCGATCACAAACTAAAGACGGTCAGCGGCCTCTTGACAGGCTTGCACGAGCCCGAGGCCAGCCACCTTGATCTGCTCGCGGCCTTTCTTCCACCTGAGCAGATTCGCGAAGCCTATGAAGAGGCCGTCCGCCTAAGGTATCTCTGGCACGAGTTCGGCGATTTGAATCTGATCCTGTGATTCAAGATGATATTCTGTCCTGCATGTGGGGCGAGCGCAGAGAGCGACAACGTTTATTGCAAGCGTTGCGGTGAGCTGCTGCCCGGCGCACATAACCGGCAGCTCAAAAACTCCTTTCTGCTGATGCCGTACTTGAACGTCCTGTGCGCGCTTCTCGCCGCTATCTCCTTCATAGCGCTTTTAGTAGCCTTCCCAAACGACAGCGGCGGCTGGGCCATCGCCATCGCGGGCATCTCCTGCTTTCTCATCGCCGTCTATCAACTCCTGACATTCGTCATGAGTCTCAGGTTGCGCCGAAGATTCCTCAAAGGTCGCGAACAGTCCGCCGAGTTGACGAAAGAGCAGAGCACGGAAAAAGTTGAAAGACTCCTTGACGCGGGCGACTCGACAGAGTTCGTCAAAGCGCAAAGCGTGACAGAGCACACGACCGAACGGCTTGAGCCGGTTGGCAGAAAACAGAGCAAAGAATAATTAACGCAGGGAAGCCCTTAGCAAATGATCTTAATTCGAGAATACAGAGATGAAGATTATGAAGCAGTCACGGTCTGCTTCGTCGAGCTACAGGAGCATGAGCGCGGGATTGACGAGTACCTGGCCGAAGGCTCGCGCATTGCGAAAGAATATCTTGACTATATGTTTTCCAGATGTGCGGAGACGGGCGGCAAAGTTTTCGTCGCCGAACGCGAAGGCCGCGTCGTCGGCTTCGTCTCCGTCTGGACAAAGATTAAGACGAAAGCGATTGAGGTGAGTGAGCACGAATACGCCTACGTCTCTGATCTGGTCGTCCTCAACGAGCACAGAGGTCTTGGCACAGGCAAGGCGCTGTTGCAAAGGGCTGAAGAGTACGCGAGGCTTGAAGGTGCGAAGATACTGAGAATCAATGTGCTGGCTAAAAACAAAGTGGCGCGCACTCTTTACTTGAGTCTGGGATTCGAAGAGCGAATCGTCGAATTGTCAAAAGGGCTCTAGCGTAGATTCCTATTTAATAGATGGAGCACACAAGATCATGCCGCTCAAGATGAAACAGCGCTGTGAAAAGTGCGCAACGTCTCTTTTGCCTGACGCGGAAGCTTATATTTGCAGTTATGAATGTACGTTCTGCGCGGCTTGCACGAACGCGATGGCGCATGTGTGTCCCAATTGCGACGGCGAGCTGGTGAGCCGCCCGCGACGTACAACTCCGGTTTTGACCGTGGCCGCGCGCAGCTCAAGAAGATGGCTGACAAGACTTTTCAAAGGCGCTGCTTAAAGCGCGAGCGCAGCTTTTAGACTTCCTTTATGGGCCAGATGTCGACGGCCAGCTTTTCCGCGTAATGAAGCAGCGGCTCGCCCGCAGGCGTCGGCAGTCCGTCCGATTCGATCATCGTCGAACGCAGTGAGATCAGCTCTGCCTCCTGCAAGGGCCACGGCGCATGATGTATGCGGCTGCGATAGAGTCGCCCGCTGCTGTCTTCTGCGTAGAGGCAATAACGCTCCGTGAGGAAGAACGCGAGAGAGCCCGGCTCTGCCTCAGGCAACGGCTCGCCTATAGCCCAGCTAGTTTCCAATTCCGCATGCGGCTCATCCGTCCGGCTCAAAGTGTAGTCGATCACTCCGTCCGTTTCCTTCAGCTCGATCTCCGCGTTGTAGTATGGAAGATGAAAGAGCGTGCGCGCGCCCATGACCGCGAGCGAGCTGTTGGCGTCCAGCGAAAAGAACCAGACGCCCGGCACGCCGTCCAGATGGACGTAGGTGCGCACGTTGGTTTCGTGCAGCTCGCTGAGGAAGGGAACGGGCGGCGTAAAAGTGGGGCGCACGCCCCACATAGTAAAGGGCGTAATGCCGATCCACGCTTCGCCCTCGAAGGTGTCAATCGTCAAACGCTCCGGGATCAGCTCGCGCAGCGCTTCCTGTTCGATGGGCCAATGCATAAAGATCAGCTTACCCCAGTTCTGATGCATAATCGGCAAGGAGTCCGGCCGCTCGCGTATCGAGAGACGATCAACAACCTCGTCCGCATTCGCCTCACTTTTTTTCGCGTTTGAACTTTTTTTCGAGCTTGAGCGGCCCACCTTCTTTGTCATCTCTAATCCCTCCCGGAAAGTAATCCTTGTAAAGTAATCCTTGACGGTAACGCTAGTCAGAATCTGCCCCTTTAAGAATCCGCGTTGACGGTTCATCGCTTTTTATTGCGACCAGGATTTCGGTTGTCTGTCCCAGCGATGCTCTTTGAGTTGCGCTTGAAGCTCAGGGGGCAGCGGCCCGGCGTCGCTCGCGGCGATATTGGATTCGACGTGCGCGACTTTGCGCATGCCCGGAATAATAGTGCTGACATTCTCGTTGGTGAGGATAAAGCGCAGCGCCAGCTCAGGCATGGTCAATCCTTGCGGGACTAAAGGCTTGAGGCTATCTGCGCGCTCCACGCTCGGGATCAGATTTTCGGGGACGAAATAGGTATTACGCCAGTCGCCTTCGGGCCAGGTGCTCTCCTTTGTGAGCGTGCCCGTCAGCGTTCCCTCGTCAAATGGGACGCGCGCGATGACGGCCGTGTCCGTCTCGCGGCAGGCGGGAAACAGCTCGTCCTCAGGGTTCTGATCGAAGATGTTGTAGATGACCTGCACTGCATCTATCAGGCCGCTTTGCACGGCGCGCACGCCGTTCCAGGGCTCCCAGCGATTGATGCTGATACCGACGGCTTTAATGAGGTCCTGTCGCCGTAGCTCGTCCATCTTGTTGGCCCAACGCGCGTCGTCCGTCCATGCGTCTTCCCAAACGTGAAACTGTATGAGGTTGAAGCTCTCAAGCCCGCTGTTCTTCAGACTCCGGTGCACATAATCTTCGATATGGTCTGGCGGAAAGGTATCGTCGAGGATGAATTCACGTCGGCTCGGCCATTTGAAATTTTTGGGCGGTATCTTGGTGGCGGTATAAAGCTTCTTTTGTGGATTGGCGCGCACGAGTTGGCCCAGCAGCCCTTCGCTGCGCCCCTCGCCGTAGGCCCAGGCCGTGTCGAAGAAGTTGCAGCCCAAGTCCACTGCGTGTTGCAGAGAGCGCAGGGACTCTTCGTCATCCGACCCGGACCAGCTTCCCATGCCCCACATGCCGTAGCCGATCTCGCTCACCATCCAGCCCATGCGACCGAACCGACGGAATCTCATAAGCTTTTGAGTCCCTTCGCTTACTCTTAAGTGATTTTATAGTTGAGTGTCGGTTAACTTGTAAGCTCACCACAGAGGGACAGAGAACACGGAGGAAGCATAGAGAAATAATTCAAGCCTCTGTGTAAGCTCCGTGTCCTCTGTGGTGAACCGCCTTGTCCCATATAACTCAAGCAGATTAGTGGCGCGCTCCGCTCGCCATCTGTTCCCTCGGCTTGAGGTACTTGTCGAACCAGCCGAGCACTGTGTTGTACCAGAGTTCGGAGTTCTGCGGCTTCAGAATCCAGTGGCCCTCGTCCGGGAAATAGAGCAGGCGCGATTCCACGCCGCGACGTTGAAGGGCCGTGAACAGTTGCAGCCCCTCGCCGACGGGCACGCGGTAATCAAGCTCGCCGTGGATGACCAGCATAGGCGTCCTGAACTCCTTGACGAACATGTGCGGCGACCACCGCGTGTACAGCTCAGGATTGTCCCAGGGCGTACCCTTAAACTCCCACTCCGTAAACCACAGCTCTTCTGTCGCGCCGTACATGCTCGTCAGATTGTAAACGCCAGCGTGCGAGGCCAGCGCCTTGAACTGAAAGCGCGGGTCATTGTTATGGCCTTCAATCCAGTTGACCATGTAGCCGCCGTAACTGCCGCCCGCAGCGCCTATGCGATCCTTATCGACGTAGCCAAGCGACAGGACGTGCGCCACGCCGTTCATCAAATCGACAAAGACCTTGCCGCCCCAGTCGCCAGAAATATCGTCCGTGAACTTCTGGCCGTAGCCCGTAGAGCCTCTGGGGTTCGGCATAAAGACGACGTAGCCCGCTGCGGCGAAGACCTGCGGATTCCAGCGATAGCCCCAGTTGTCATTCCAAGCACCCTGCGGCCCGCCATGAATCAAGACCAGCAGCGGCCACTTGCGAGACGCGTTGAAGTCCGGCGGCTTGACGACCCAGCCGCTGATCTTCGTATCTTCAGCGCCCGTCCACGAGACTTCCTCCGCCGGTTTAAGATTAAAGCCCGCGATGTAAGCGTC
>DATLMN010000041.1:0-7166 GCA_035537255.1 Pyrinomonadaceae bacterium
GGGCTGGAATTGCAGGACGTGGAGGAGGTCGCCGAGCAGGGAGTGCGCGTGGCGATGCTTCCCATTGGCGAGACGCGTGTCGAGCTGCTTGAGCCGACGAGCGAGGCTTCGCCGATTGCCAAATTTTTAGAGAAGCGCGGGGCTGGTATTCATCACATAGCCGTGCGCGTTGACGATATTCGCGCAACCTTAGCGCGTCTGAAAGAGCAGGGGCTGCGCCTGATTGACGAAGTGCCGCGAAGGGGCGCTGGCGGTTGTCTGGTCGCATTTATTCATCCATCGTCGGCGAACGGAGTGCTGCTTGAGCTGGTCGAGCACACAGAAGACAGCCGACATTGAAAGGACTACTATTTTGACTGCAACTATGAAAGCATGGATCGCCGCCGGTGTGGCGATTGTTTTTGGAGCGGCGCTGATCGTGTGGCAGGTACAGGCACGCCGCGCCGGTGCGATTAATTTAACCGCCGAGGATATGTCGCTGATCGTCAAGGGCCTGCCGCCGCAGTCCCAGATGCAATTCGCTTCGAGCGAAGAGGCGCGCAAAGACCTCGCCAAACAGATCAAGCAAATGCTCGCGCTGGCGGAAGAGGCGAAGGCCGCAGGCATCGCCGAGCGCCCGGACATGAAGCGCCAACTGGACCTGACGCGCGCCGTCGTCATCGCGCAGAATTATCTGGACGAGCAGCAGAAAAAATCGCCCGGCACGCCGCCCTCCTCAATAGTCTCGGACAAAGAGGTCGAGGACTATTTTAAAGAGCCCGGTCAACAGGAAAAATTCGACCAGTTCATCAAAGATGTGATCGCCAAGAATCCGACGATGGCGGGCCAACAGATTCCGCCCGAACAGCTTCAGCAGGTCAAGCAGCAACTGGGACAGGTGTTCGTCGCCGAACGTAAAGGCATCGCCGCCGGTGTCGATCAGAAGCCGGAAGTCAAGCTTCAGATCATGCTTCAGCAGGGTCGAATCCTCGCTATAGAGTATGCGCAGAAGACACTTGCCGAACGCACGAAGGCGACGGATGCTGAAATTGATGCGTATCTGAATAAGCACCCGGAGCTTGATCCGGCGAAAGCGCGCCCGACCGCCGAGGATGTGCTCAGACGCGCACGCGCCGGCGAGAGTTTTGAAAAATTGGCGCAGGAGTATTCCGCAGACCCCAGCAACAAAAACAAGGGCGGCGATCTGGGCTGGTTCGGTCGCGGGCGAATGGTCAAAGCTTTTGAGGACGCAGCCTTCGCGCTTCAGCCCGGACAGATCAGCGAGGTCGTCCAGACGGAGTTCGGTTATCACATCATCAAAGTAGAAGAGCGTCGCAACGGCACTTCGCCCACAGGCCAGCCCGAAGAGCAGGTTCATGCGCGTCACATACTGATCGCTTCCGGGCCGCCGCAGCAGGATGAAGGCATGCCTGGCGCGCAGCCGCAACAGTCCGTGCGCGAAAAGGCCAAGGCCGCCGTCGAACAGGAAAAGGAAGAGAAGCTGGTCGAAGAGATCGTCGCTCGCCAGCGCATCACGGTCGCAGACAATTTCACAGTCACCCCGCCGCAGATGCCGCAGATGCAAACCCTTCCACCGGGCATGATGCCTTCGGATGAAGGCGGCGCGCCTCCTTCTTCAGAGGGTGCAGAGACGGGCCCGCCGCCCGCGCCGCAGGGTAATTCAAATGCGCCGCGAAGCAGGCCCGGCGCTACGACTGCGCCGTCCGGCGGAGGCCGAACCGGGAGGCCATAAAGGCCGTCGGCCTGAGAAGCCCTATAGATGCGGTTTGGTGATTATCGTGTAGAGATCATAGCGGACGCGGAGTTTCGTCTGGACGGCGGCGCGATGTTCGGCGTCGTGCCGCGCTCACTCTGGTCGAGGGTTTGTCCGCCGGACGAGCACAATCGTATCGGCCTGAATATGAACTGCCTGTTCATAGAGACCGAGCGAGAGCGCATCCTCATAGACACAGGCATAGGTGATAAATGGACGGAGAAACTCGCGAACATTTACGGTATAACTCGCGAGCGAACTCTCTGCGAGTCGCTGCGTGAGGTCGGGGGCGTCGAGCCGGAAGAGATCACCATCGTCATCAACACGCATCTGCATTTCGATCACGCGGGCGGCAACACACGAATTGATCCTGAGACTGGCAGCATTGTCCCAACTTTTCCCAACGCGCGTTATCTGGTTTCGCGAGCAGAGTACGAGCACGCCATCGCGCCGCACGAGCGCGACCGCGCCAGCTACATGCCTGAGAACTGGCGGGTGCTTGAGGAAGGCGGACAACTGGAACTGAAAGAGGCGGACTACGAAGTCGTTCCGGGCTTGAGGATGGAGACTGTCGCGGGCCATTCGCTCACGATGCAATGCGTGCGTTTGGAGCGCGGCGGGCAAACCCTTTACAGTTTCGCCGATCTGGTGCCGATGCGCGCGCACGTCGCGCTCCCCTGGATCATGAGCTACGATCTTTACCCGACGCAGACGCTCGAAGCCAAACGTCGCCTCTTGCCGCAGGCGGCGCGCGAAGGATGGCTCTGCCTCTTTTATCACGACCCGGAAGCGCCGCTCTGCCGGTTGACGGAAACGGACGGCAAGCTACACGCGGTTGCTTACGAAGCTCATCAAAATGGATTTATTCCCGGCGAGTAAAAGCGGGCTTGCCGAACGTACGAACATAAAGCAGCATAAAGGGCTCGCTCTGGCTATTAAATTTGAACACGAGGACTTGATTGCAATGCATAAGAGAAAATTGATACTGATGCTGGCGCTCGTGGCGCTGCTCGTATTTATCGCTCAGCAAACTCCTGCACAGGGCCGAGGGCCTTCTACGCCGGAAGAGCGCGCGAAAGCTCTCCAACTCGTTCATCAACTAGAGACAGACCCGCTCGGCAAAGATGCCAAAGAGGCACGCCGCTGGTTGCTGGTCTGGCTGACTGATGTGCCGGACATTTCCGTCACTATCTCTCCATGCTACCTAGAGCCGCTTCTCGGTAAAGATAAAAATTACGGCTCTGACCTCTTTTTCCAGATGACTATGTCGAGCGCCGCTTTCATCATCGAACATCCGGATCAGGCCAAAGACGATGTTGCAGTTAACAAAGCCGGGCTCGAAGGCACTTTGAGGGCTTACGAAGCTATCCTGAAAACGAAGCCCAAGGCAACGTGGCCTCTGCTCGACCAGCTTATCGAGCGTCGGAACAAAGGCACGCTCGAAGATTATGTTCGCGAGATCAGCACGACGAAGAAATGTAAAGGATAGAAAATCGGACTATGACTACAGCACGAATCGGCATCATAGGGGGCAGCGGCCTCTATCAGATGCCGGAGTTGACAGAAATCGAGGAGATTAAGGTTGAGACTCCGTTCGGCAGTCCGTCGGACGCCTTTATCGTCGGCACGCTCGAAGGCGTGCGCGTGGCTTTTCTGCCGCGTCACGGGCGAGGCCACAAACTGACGCCTTCGGAGCTACCTTTCAGGGCCAACATCTACGCGATGAAGCTGCTCGGCGTCGAGCGTATTCTCTCGGCCTCTGCGGTCGGCTCTTTGCAGGAAAAGTACGCGCCGCTCGACATGGTCATCCCCGATCAATTCTTTGACCGCACGCGCGCACGCGTACACGAATCGACCTTCTTCGGCGAAGGCATTGTCGCGCATATAACGTTCGCGCATCCCGTCTGTGACGATCTGGGCGATGTGCTGGAAGCGGCTTGCGGCGCGGCAGATGTTCGTGTCCATCGCGGCGGAACGTACCTGTGCATGGAAGGGCCAGCTTTTTCGACCGTGGCGGAATCAAACGTCTATCGCTCTTGGGGAATGGACATCATCGGCATGACGAATCTACAGGAGGCGAAGCTGGCGCGCGAAGCGGAAATCTGTTACGCCACGCTCGCGCTCGTCACGGATTACGATTGCTGGCACGAAGGCCATGACGCCGTCACAGTTGAAGCGGTCGTCGAATACCTGAACAAAAACGTTCGCAATGCACAGCTCATCATGCGCGAGGCCGTAAAGACGCTTGCGGACAAGCCGCGCGGCTGCAAATGCGAATCGGCCTTAAAGAATGCGATCTTCACCGCCCCTGAGCTTTGGCCCGAGGCGACAAGGAAGAAACTCGAAGCAATTTTAAAGACAGTGACGAGTGACAAGTGACGAGCAGGAACAGTCTTTAACTCGTCACTTGTCACTCGTCACTAGCCACTGCTTTATGGAGGTTTATATGAAGAAATTTACTCTCATGCTCGGACTGCTGGTGCTGGCTCTGGGCTTTGTCGTGACGGATGCGCGTGCGCAGGGCGGAGCAGCGGGGCGCGGGCCTGATCCCTCGACCGTGCGTGATCCCGATCTGGAAAAGGATTCGATGAAGAGCCTTGAGGCCGTGCGACTCTATTTCCGTTTGAGAAAGGCTTACGTGGCGGCTCTTGATCGCTGCGAGGAGATCATCGCGGGCAATCCTACCTTCTCGCGTATAGACGAGGTGCTCTATTACGCAGGTGCGAGCAGCCTGAATCTGGCGGAGCGCAAGGGCAAGCAAGCGCCGAAGAAAGAGATTTCCGCCGACAAGTATCGCGATTACGCGCGCGAATATCTATCGCGCGTCGTCAACGATTTTCCGGACAGCGAATTTCGCGAGCTGGCGCAAAAAGAGCTGACACGCATCGGCGAACCAAAACAAACGACGACGACGACAAAGCAATAAGCGTTGAGCAGTAAGCGGAAAAACTCTTTTCCTGTTTACTATCTTTTCAAGAGGAGCGATCAAATTAAATGTCCCTGTTAGTAGTCGGCTCTGTAGCCTTCGATGCGGTCGAGACTCCGTTTGGCAAGCGCGACAAGCTGCTTGGCGGCTCTGCTACACACTTCTCTATCTCTGCCAGTTACTTTACGGACGTGCGCGTGGTCGGCATCGTCGGCGGTGATTTCGGTGCGGATGAGGAAGCGGTCTTCAAACGTCACGGTGTAGATACAAGCGACCTGGAAAGAATCCCTGAAGGGAAGACTTTTTTCTGGCGCGGGCGCTACGATTACGATCTCAACACGGCGCACACGCTGGACACACAACTAAACGTCTTCGCCGATTTCAAGCCCAAGCTGTCGGATGCCTCGCGTCGCTCGCGGCTGGTCTTTCTGGGAAACATCCAGCCTGACTTACAGCGAGAGGTGCGCGAGCAGGTCAGAGGCGCGGAGCTGGTCGCGCTCGATACGATGAACTACTGGATAGAGAGCACGCGCGAGGCACTGATCGAAGCGATCAAGGTCGTTAACGTCCTGATCGTCAACGACGCGGAAGCGCGGCAACTGGCCGAAGAGCCGAACCTGATTCGCGCGGCGCGAAAGATTTTGTCCTGGGGGCCGAAGGCTCTGATAGTCAAACGCGGCGAATACGGCGCTGCGCTTTTTACTTCAGAGACATATTTTGCGATTCCCGCTTACCCGCTCGAAGCGGTTTTCGATCCGACGGGCGCGGGCGATACTTTCGCTGGCGGCTTTATGGGTTATCTGGCGAGCCAGGAGAAGCTGGACGAAGCGGCCATGCGCCGCGCCATGATCTTCGGCTCTGTGATGGCCTCATTCAACGTCGAAGAGTTCGGCACGGAGCGCGTGCAACGGCTCACGCAAGACGAGATCAACGGGCGTTTTCGCACCTTTAAGCGAATGACGCACTTCGATGAGATTCCGTTCGAGCGCGCCATGCGTGCAGCACCAGAGCCCGTAGGTTAAGCCAAGCTCATTTTTGATTTATTGGCCCACGGTGGCACGCCAAAACATTATCAGGGCCGCACAGGATCGGACGAAACATAACATTCGATCTTGTGCGGCCCTGCCGTCTTCTCACACGTTATCGGTTTTGGACTTTGACGATTTCGCCCTTCGCATTGGCATAGACGGTGGCGTTGCCGCGCGGCCCTTCGACCAGAATGTTCCACTGCGGTGGGCCCATGCTCAGCGGAGGGTTGAGGATGAGACCACGGCTCAGTTCCATCTGCGTGACTTTCCCCTCCTCGACCTTGGCTCGTTCGACAGCGGCTTTGATCAGAGAGGGGATGGCGTCCAGATTCACGTCGTCAAGCTTGAACAGGTTGTCTTCCAGAGGTTTGACAATCAACCGCGCAAGATTGACGGGAGTCGGCCCGGAAACAGAGCCGTTGTATTTGTACGCATCTATATGCTCAAGATTCTTAGGGTCTTGCGCTTCGAGAGTCATCTCCTCCGTACGGATTTCAAGGCGCAGGGCTTTAATGGGCCCACCCAGTTTTTTCTTAAATTCGGCGACGCCGTCTTGAATCTCCGTCCCCTCAAACATGTTGCTCTTTTTGTTCAGAGAGCCGGCGAATTTGCAGCCTAAGAGAGCGCCGGATAGAAGACAGAGAGCGAAGATAAACCGTATGCGGGAGTTGCTTTGAAATCGAAGCATGTGTGGCAGGGTCTCCAGTCGTACAGGATAATTGCAAGATCATTCGGCAAAAGAGCACAGGAAATTTAAGGCAAAGGGAACAAACCGCGCGAGGTGATTGACGAGCTTTCAGTCAACGATTCAAGAGAATGAACTAATGCGTCGTCCTCGTCGGGCGCACAAAATAGCAGATTCGATGCTGAAAGGGAACGTCAAAGTAGCGGTCACTATTAATGCTTGATTTATGATTGAGTTAAAAGGCGGTTCGGCCCTCTCGTTGCATCAGTCTGGAAAGACGCGCTACACTGACAATTGCTTGAGCACTAAAATTTTTTCCAGTCCGACGGAGAACTTATATGTTCTGTCCTGTTTGCGAATCCGAATACGAGGCGGGCATAGAGACGTGCCCGGACGATGGCACGGAGCTGGTCGAGCGACTGACCGCAGAGAACACCATGCGCGACCACAGCGAGGCGCGTTTCGTGCCGCTGCATAACGTCGGCTCACCGGCAGAGGCCGAGATGGTCAACGATATACTGACGCAGAACGGCATTCGCTCTGCCGTGCAATCGGGCGGCATGGACGCTTTCTCACCGCTGCTTTCGTCAACCTCTCCGGGCGCAGTCGTCCTGGTTGACGAGCGCGACCTGGACCGCGCGCAGGAACTCTACAACGCCTTCTTCGGCAGCGACACCACGCCGCTAACGGGCACGACGCTCGAAGAAGACGCGGAAGAAAGCAAGGATGAAGGATGAGGGATGAAGGATGAAAGGCAAGGCCGTGTTAGCTGAA
>DATLMN010000042.1:0-6477 GCA_035537255.1 Pyrinomonadaceae bacterium
TGTGCGCCCGGCGAAGTTCATGCGCTGCCAGATAACCTGCTCGTCCGGAAATGCTATCTCCTGCTCTGTAGAGGAGCGCAGCGCCGTCGCTGCAAGCACGATGGTGTCCAGATCATTAAAGACACCTGCGCAGGGGCCGCACAAAGAGAGATGCGCGTGTACCTCCATCCGCCCTGTTTCATCCAGCGCGCCGTCGCGAAACTCGCTCAGCAATTCCAAACTCTTGGCACAGTCCATAGCTTATATTCCCCTTCGGAGTTAAATCAATCGAAGATCACTTTAGACACTAATTATTGGCCGCCTGTTGCCTGATCAGCTCTCTTAATTTCAGGCGCGCCTTGTGTAGCTGCGACTTGGATGTCCCTTCGGCGATGCCCAGCATCTCTGCAATCTCAGTGTGCTCGTACCCTTCGACATCGTGCAGCACAAAGACGCTGCGATAGCCGGAGGGCAGTTTCTGAATCGCGTTCTCCAGGATCATGCGGTCGATGACGGGCATTTTGTCCTGGTTCTCAGTGCCCTGTACGATCTGCACAGGAGTCTCGCCCTCCGTAGTCGTATATTCCGGGCGACTCTTGCGACGGCGAAAGTGCATCAGGACTTGATTGACCGTCATGCGATGCAGCCAGGTAGTGAAGGCAGAGTCGCCGCGAAAGCTGCCGATCTTATTGTAGAGCTGCGTGAAGGTCTCCTGCGACAAATCTTCTGCCTCTTCTGGGCTGCCGGTCATACGCAGGGCTATCGAGTAGACGCGGCGAAAGTGGCGGCGGTACAACTCCTCGAACGCATCCATCTCGCCGGCGGCAGACCTTTGCGCCAGCTCTAAATCTGTCGGCCCTGTTTTCTCTATCTCTGCTACGCTCACCTTCCACGCTCCCCCTTGTTGCGGCCTTCGACTGAGACGAGACCTTTGCCGGACAACCTTCCGGCGCACTTTGCTGCCAATACCTCAACTGCGAATGTTTGAAGAATTATATCCTAACTCATGACACGGTAATAACAAATCGCAGAAAAAAAGGGCGAGCACAAAACCCGCCCTTACCTTTTCTTATCTCGCAGTCCTTCAAGGCGTTGCTCCTCACAACTGACAGAGATTTCAGGAGCGCGCGTTCATCGGCACGAGGCTGTCGACGGCCGCGTAAATTTGCAGATACATCTGCGTCTCCGTCGGGATCAGATTGCGCCATTCGCCGTCGCCGCGCTTGATATAGCCGCTGAGCCGCGCCGGATTGGAATTGTATCCGGCGGCGAGTAACTCCGCCTTGCTCGCGAGTTGTGACGAGAGCGCACGCTGAATCTCTTCCTGTCGCGCGAGGTCATCCCAGGTTCTCTGCATGTAGAGCAGCATCGCTTCCAGGGCGTTGCGGTGATCGCGCATGCCTGTGACGAAATCCGGATTGAGGTCTGCTGCCGGATAAAGATTTCTGATCATCTGGTAAGTCGAAGGGATCATCTGAATCATCCCGCCCGCTCCGGCTGAGCTCACGGAGTAGCGATAGGTGTCCCTCGAATTCAAAGAATAGAGCGTCGTGATCTCGTTAAAGATCGTGCCGCGATCTTCCGTCTTGAAACGCTTGTGATCCGTATGCTCGACGATACAGAGATGCTCCGCGACATCTATGATGGAAGGGTCAACGGTTATGCCCTTCTGCTGAAGTCGCTCTGCGGCGAGGTTGAGCATGCTGTGTATATAGTCCCTGCCATCGCGTGCCAACTCCGCAGAGCCCAGCGCCGGATGCACGGAGGTGTAATAAGCCATCTCGCTGACGGCTCCGTCACGCACAATCGGATACTGAACGACGAGCGGCGCAAGGCTGCGGCCGACATCGTCGAAAATGTTGAGGGCGGTATTGACGCCGTTGGCCCTGACGACCTGTAGGCGAACCGTTTTGCCGCGCGAAGTGTAAACGAGCGCCTCAGCGTCCTTTTTCAGGAAGATTTCCTTCGGCACTGTCAGTAGATGAAGCTCGCGCGCCGACGTGTCGTCAGCAGCAATCTTTACATCATCCATCGCAGGGCCGGCCTGACCGGCGAGCAGCTTCTTAGCCTCTGCGATGCGCGCCTGAATCCGCGTGACCTCTTCACTCTCGTGGCGCGTGGAAGCGGCGCTGGTCGAGAATTCGCCGCCGAGGGGCAACACTCTCGAAGGAAGAAAAAACGAGGTGTGCGCGAACATCGGGAGAAGCAGGAGGGCAATCGGCAAGGCACAAAAATATGCTTTTCTCATAGGCTTATCGCGACTGCAATTGTCTGTGGCTTTTGTCAGGGTTTAGGACTTAAGGGGAACTATAATTCAGATGCTAGACGGGCCGATTCGGTTTGCTGTCAGGGGCTCTAACTTCGCCTCAATCTTAATATTTCTCCTCGATTTTATGACGCGCGCCGGGCGTCTTTTTATCGTTCATGAACGAAGCGTATATATAGAATCCACTGGCTCTCTCAAATTGATGAGTTGTGCTTGTCAGCGCGGCCACGCTGCGTCTTGCCGCAGCGGATAAGGTCGAGCGATGCGGCGCGCACCTTATATGAGATAAGACGCTCACCATTTCGTTGAGCCTCGTCCGGGCAAATCTGCGACGCGCTCGCTACTCTGCACAAAACGGCTTGCTGTGAAGGGCTTACCCTTACTTTCGCTTTTAGAGGGTCTGTGGCACGGAGATTGATATGGTCAAGAGTGGCTTTGATGTGATTAAATTCGGTCGCCCCTGTTCAAACATAAGCGAGCGGCCGTTGCAAAGGGGGCCCGCGTTGTGAAGGGGAGAGCACAACCGGGCCTCCAATGCTGATATAGTAATGATGCCCCCAGCGCGTTTTAAAACCCAGTATTAAGATTAAGAGATTTTAAGATATGTCAGAAATTGCAGAAGCCAGGAAGACGACCGTGCTGGTGGTCGACGACGTTCATGACAATCTGATTCTGATCAGTCTGTCGCTTCAGGACATGGGTTATCGCGTGCTGACGGCAGACAACGGTGAAGAGGCCGTCGCGATGGCCGTGCGAGCCCGTCCGGATATTATCCTGATGGACATAGCGATGCCGGAGCTGGACGGTCTGGGCGCAGCGCGCCGCATACGCAGTCATGTGGAAGTGCGCGGCGTGCCGATCATAGGAATCACGGCTTTTACCACGGGCGGCTTTCGCAAGGCGGCCTTTGACGCGGGCTTCGACGGTTATCTGACGAAGCCGCTGGATTTCGACCAGTTGAATAAATTGATCGAGATGCTCCTGCCCGGCGAAGAGGACACCAGCGACCTCACGCACGAAGAGACCACAGAAGTAAAGAGTGAAGAGACGACAGGACTGGCATCGCATAACTGATCGCCAAACACTCTCGCTACGCAACCTCTGTTTCCAGTGTTTCAAGAGAATCTAGAAGAGCCCCTTTCAGGGGCTCTTGCTGTTTTTGCAACACGCTTCCATAAGATTCCATTTCCATTAAATCTTAAACAATAAGATAAATCAGCGCGGCTGCCGCCTTCCTTCACTTCTCGAAAACCTCCCTTTGTCCAGTTAAGTCCAGCAATCATATCTACTTGAGTTTTCCTCCGGTCTCCCGGCACAGACGTTGCGCCTCTGCGGCCTCAGTGTCCAGGCAGCAGCCTTAGATGGACTGCTTTGTTCGAGACAGGAATTTTGGGAAACGGGCCTTACCCTTTGGCCCTTGGAGGAAATCTATCAATGATTGAAAGAACTAAAACTTCATCAACCCCTGTAAGGGTGATGACGAAGAGTAAAACCGCTTCCGGGGAGCGACCCCGCAGCGCACAAAAAAATCGCTTTCGCTCAACGGCGCAGATGTTAATCATGCTGGCTCTGTTTGCGCTGGCCTGTGTTATGCCTGTCGGCGCGCAGCAGACGACCGGCGGCATACGCGGCATCATCACAGACCAGAATGGCGCTGTCGTCCCCGGCGCGAAAGTCACTATCTCTTCCGAGAAGCTGAACTATCGCAGCGAGACTACGACTTCGTCAGGCGGCGAGTACGAGTTCCGCGACGTGCTTCCCGGCGATTATCAGATCGTCGTCGAAGCCGCCACTTTTAACCGCCTCAATTTGACGGATGTCCGCGTCGAACTCAACAAGACGACGGACGTGCCTGCACAACTACAGACCGGACAGATCACAGAAACCGTCAACGTCTCTGCCGGTGGTGCTGAACTTGTCGAGACCACGACAACGCAGCTCTCCAAGAGTTTTAATGAGCGTCAGGTCGTAGAGCTTGCTCAGACCAACGTCGGCGGCGCGTTCGGCGGCGGTGTGAATAACTTAGCTTTGCTTGCTCCGAACGTGGCGAGCAGCGGAGGCGTCGGCGTCGGGTCGGGCGGCTCTGTCGGCGGCCAGCGTCCACGCAACAACAATTTCGTCATCGACGGTATAGACAACAACGACAAGTCCGTCACGGGCCCGCAGCAATATGTCTCGCCTGAGAACGTGGCGGAGTTCTCGCTGGTCGCAAACCAGTTCTCCGCCGAGTTCGGACGCTCCAACGGCGGCAACTTCATCACGATTACGAAGTCTGGAACTAATGATTTTCACGGATCGTTCTACGGCTTTTTCCGCAACCGCTACCTCAATGCCCTCGATAACATACAGAAGATCGCGGGCATCGTGCGCGAAGAGAATGTGCCGGGCAAAGAGTTTATGCCGCGCTCGGACTTTTTCCGTGGCGGCGCGAACTTCGGTGGGCCCATCTACTTTCCACGTTTCGGAGAGGGCGGACGCTCCGTTCGCAGCGGTCGCGACAAGCTCTTCTTCTACGCCGGATATGAGAGGATTCAGCAGGGTAATGCTGCTGCTCCGGGCGGCATCACGACGCCGACCGCAGCCGGGCGCGCGCTGATCAATACCATTCCGGGTCTGTCCGCGACCAACCTTGCCGTCTTCAATCTCTACGTGCCTGTCGCTCCCGCGAACGATGCGGGCACGATCACCGTCGCCGGTCGAGCTATTCCCATCGGCAACGTGACGTTCCCTTCACCCAACTGGTTGAAGCAGAACAACGTCGTGACCAACATAGATTACAATCAGAGCACTGCGACGACGCATCGTTTCCGCTTTAACCTGACCAACAACGTCAGGATTGATCCGACGGCCAACCTCCCTGCGTTCTTTGTGCTGGCTCCGATCAAGCAGCGCCTGTTCTCTTATTCGATGTTCCACACTTTCACGTCGAACCTGTCGAACGAGACGCGCATTGCCTATCGTCGCTCGGACACGAGCACGCCGACCGGCTCGGCAACGTTTCCCGGTCTGGATGCTTTCCCGAACATCATCTTAAACGACATCGGCCTCAACATTGGGCCAAACCCGAATGCTCCGCAGCTTGGCATTGAGAACAATTACCAGATCGTCAACAACATGACTTACCTGTGGGGCAATCACTCCTTGAAGTTCGGCGGCGACTTTCGCAAGGTCATCTCGCCGCAGTCCTTCGTCCAGCGCGCTCGCGGCGACTATGACTACAGCACGACCGAGCGATTTCTTCTGGACATCAGCCCGGACCGCTTGGCCCAACGCTCTGTCGGCGCATCGCCCTACTACGGCGATCAGAAAATACTCTACGCGTTCGTGCAGGACGACTGGCGAGTTCGTCCAAACGTGACCTTGAACCTGGGCGTCAACTACTCGTATCAGGAAGTCCCTAAGGGAGCTAACCTTCAGGCTCTGAACGCCATCTCTTCAGTGCCGGGCCTTGTGGAGTTTCGCGAGCCCAAAGAGCAACTGAAGAACTTCGCGCCCAAGTTCGGTATAGCTTACGCGCCGAACTTTACGGAAGGATTGCTGGGCCGCGTGTTCGGCAGCAACGGCAAGAGTTCTATTCGCGCAGGTTTTTCGATGGCTTATGATTACATCTTCGATAACCTGTACATCCTGAGCTTGCCGCCGCAGGCTAACCAGACCATAGACGTTAACGTCAACGCCAACCTGCCGAACTTCTTAGCTAACGGTGGTATTCCACCCATTCCGGCGGCGACCTCGACCAGCGTCGCAGAGGCGCGTGAGGCGACTGCGGCCTACATCTTCGATCAGGAAGTGCCCTACTCACTGACCTGGACGCTGAGCTTCCAGCGCCAGCTCAAGCAGAACTGGTCTGTGGAGTTTCGTTATCTGGGCACGCGCGGCATACACCTGCTGACGCAGAGCCGTCTAAACGTGCGCGCTCCTGTGCAGCCGGGACACGCTTTGCCGACCTTCCTTTCTAGGCCGTCGCAGGCGGCGCTCGATGCCCTGCCGCTTTCTCTTGAAGGGCTGCTCAACGAATCATTCTTTGTGCCTTCGTTCGAGGCCGCAGGATTCACTGGCAACTTCCTGGTCTCTTTCCCGGCGAACGGTAACTCGACTTATCACGGCGCATCTGCGCAGGTCATTCGCCGCTTTGCCGATGGCTTTCAGATGACAGGGGCTTATACTTGGAGTCACTTGATCGACGACACGACTGCCGAAGTCTTTTCGACTGTGCTCAGCCCGCGTCGCGT
>DATLMN010000043.1:0-6824 GCA_035537255.1 Pyrinomonadaceae bacterium
GCAAAGGCGAGCGCGCTTCCCTGCTCTCCTGTTGCAGCCCATCTATTCAAGGCTTGCCAGGCCATCGCTATAATCACCAGCATGTAAATCATCACCGGCGCTTTCATGCTCGCCAGACCCGGCCACAGAACGCGCAGCATAACCGCGCCGTAAACCAGCAATGGAATCGCGTAGAGAAAATTGAGAGCGTAAGCGCCCTCAAACGTAAACGCCGCGATGTAGCAGAGATGGGCTAACAGAAAACTGACGAGCCCAGCGATGAACTTATCTGTGGGAAGCATTAGGAAGATGTCGCCCGCCAGAGAAAAAAGCAGCCCGCAGAGAATCGCGTATTTATAGAAAGGTGAGACAGCATGCTTGGTCTGCAAGGCGATCAGGATAATGAAGACCATCGTCAGCGGCTTGAAGAAGTATATGTTTCGCCTCGGCCCACAAACTTCAGCCCTCAGGTGAAGCAGCGCCGAGACGATAACAAGCGACGATAAAAAGATGGTCAACATATTCGCTGTGACTGACTAACCGAACGCAGGTGCGTGGCTTTTTCTACACCGAACTGATGAGCAAAGCGCAGCTCGGAAGCTAAAAGTTTACGATCAGACTGGTCAGGTAATCATCAATACGCGCCGTGACCAGTTCTTCATCCAGATGATTGATTCCGAACGCGGGCCAGCCGGGATAGATGCCTGGTGGGCCAGGCAAATGCTCTATCAAGGTTATCAAATCCCAGAAGGGATGATACTCAAAGTCCGCTTCCGACTCCGCGCGGTAAGCCTCAAGGAAGCGATCCGCCGTTGCCACGCCATACAATTGTGCGAGGTTCTGCCTGCACCAGCCCACGTCTATGCCGGGCGCGCCGCGACAGGCGTTGACCCAATCAATTACGCCGCTGACACTTGAGCCTTGCCACAACACGTTGTTCGGATGGTAATCACGATGAATAAAGCGCTCGCGTGCGCGTGGCCTTGGCCCCTGGACAATCTCAATCGCCTTCGCCCAGTGTTCTGGACAGGCCGACCAGCCCGGCACTTGAAGTTGCGCAATGTCGTTGTAAGGAAAGTACTCCCATGGGAAATCAACGGTCTCTATCTTGTGTACGCAACGGAGCGCGGCGGCCATCCCTCGCAACCAGCGATCAAAATCCGCAGGCTGCAAATCGACAGCGCCCGGAAGCAGCGTCACTAGAGTCGAAGGCGCGCCGCACTCGTCGCCCTTCTCGTCATAAGCGATCAGTGCGGGCGTGGGCACATTGGCCGACGCAGCAACTCTAAGACTCGCGGCCTCATGCCTCGCCAGGTCGGGCTCAACTGCTAGCCACTCTGCGTCGACGAATTGACGCAGCACTGTCTTGACGATGCGCCCTTGATAGATGACTTCGATACTGTGCAGAAGTGAGGAGGTGGCTCCCGCCAGAGGCGAGACGGCACGGATCGTCGCGCCCGCTCCAACGGCGTCTGCCACCCAGCGCAGCGCTGTGGGAGATGGATTAGAGGAATGATTTAACGGTTGCGCCATCTTGATTCATAGCGCGTGCGTGTGGTTAAAGTGCTTGCCTTTAAATAATAGTGAGCTGCGCATGCACAAGGAAGTCTAAATACCATTCAACATTGAATGGCGCATAGACTTCCTTGTGCATGCCCCATCATCGCCTTGGTCGGATAGCAGTGTCGGTCGTAAAAAAATTAGCTGCGACCCGCACGTGTTGATCTTAATAATCAAGCCAACCTATTCTGTAGTTAGCGTCTGTATAACCTGTGATGGTGCGTCCGTTGTCGCGCGCCAGAAAGAGCGCGTGGACGATGTTCGTGTCATCGCTGTGGCCCACGTAGTCCGCATTATTACCCGGCGCTTTGTAAGCGAAGACCTTGCCGTTGGAGGTCTGCTTGTCATAGACACGCAGCCTACTTATCTTCCCTGTCCAGACAGCAGCGGCAAAGGCACTTTCGGTCGGGGCTTCCAGGTTCTTCTTCGATTTTCCGGCAGTGCTTTTTCGTTTAGCTGTTTTTTTCGTCATGGCTGCCTCCTCAAATGTTTCTGCTTTAGCAGAGCTTTAACTATTGAGCTTTGATACTGAGGCGGGCTCAAAAGCCACACGCTCGCGCCACATCTAAACACGAAGCGGTGCGTTAGGGAAATGTTTTGAGCGAGGAATATACAGAGCGGCGGATCAGCCCTCCGTGCGGAAGGCATAAAACGTCCCGTCAAGTCCGCCGAAGAAAACCATCTTATCATCGACGGCAGGCGACGAAGCCACGCCGTAATCGACGACACCCGGGATGGCGCTCATGGGAAAGCGCCAGAGGATATTTCCCGTCGCGCGGTCGACGGCCAGGAATCCACCGTGATGCTCTATGAAGTAAGGAGTGACGCCGACGACGCCTATGTAAACCATCTTGTCCGTCACAGCCGGAGTAGACCAGGACGAGCCGTCCGTGGCCGTATTCCATATACGCTTGCCCGTGGCGGCATCAATCGCAAACAACTGCTGGTAATCGGAAGAGCCCACGTACAAAAGGCCTTTGTGCAGTCGCGCGCTTGATTCTACCCAAGAAGACCAGTAGAAGTACTTCCATTTGACCTTGCCCGTCGCGGCGTCCAGTGCGAACAAATCTGAGCTGCGGCTGCCGATGTAGACATTACCATTGGCGACGAGCGGCGACGAGACCACGGGCTGAAGCGTATTGAATTTCCATTTGAGCGTTCCCGTCGCGGCATCGACGGCATAGACGTGATTGTCGTAGCTTCCGATATAGACCAGACCATCGGCCACGGCTGGCGTCGAGCGCACGATGCCCTGCGTATCGAAATGCCAAAGCTCCCGCCCCGTCTCGGCATCGACGGCATAAAGTTTTTTGTCCGCGCTGCCGATATAGACAGTGCCCTTGTGTACCGTAGCGGCGGACGCCAGATAATCATAGGTCTCGGACTTTGGGCCAGGCAGGTCGCGTGTGATAGAGCCGCCATGTGTATCGAATTTCCAGACGAGCTTGCCGGACTTCGCTTCCAGCTTATACAGATTCCCGTCGTCTGAAAGCGCGTAAAGATTAGAGCCATCGACGGTCGGGCGTCCCATGACGCGCCCGCCAGTCTTGTGCTGCCAATCCGGCTTGCCCGTTCCGGCATTCAGGGCGTAGATGATCCCACCGTTGTTTCCGAAGTAGATAGTGTTGCCCGCAAGAATCGGCGAAGACCAGATGGCGTCTCCTGTTTTAAAAGTCCAGGCGGGTTTGGCTATGCGTCCCCCTAAGGGTTGCGACGTGGGCGCGGCGGGCAATGCGCCACGCTCAAGCTCAAGCCGCAGGTCGTGTCCGTCAAAAGACATCATCCCTGTCAGGCTCTTCTCGTCCGGCGATAGGCGGAAAGTGAAATACGGATTCTTGTAATCATTTCCTTCGGTCTTCAAAGAGAAAGGCCCAAGCCCATAAAGCTTCAGGTCCGGGCTGTAGAAAAAGAGCAGGAGCCTGTTCTGCTTGTCGATCTCGAACCGCGCCGCGTAAGGCTTGCTTTCATCATTGTAATGCGCGCGACCAGTCCACGTGCCGACGATTGCCTCCGGCTTGGCCTGCGCCAGAGTTGTCGGGTTGAAACTGCTTTCTACGCACAGCGACAGCAGCAACAATATCTGTAGACATAACAGTGCCGTGAATAATCGTCTCATTTATTGAACACTCCTTGTCGATGAAGGGATTGCTACCAACGATGGCTTGACCGGGATACGTGATAGTCAGATGAAAAGTTTCAGCAGCACGCTTGCGAAACCTCTCGCGTGGATTGAGAGTGATACTTAGATGTCCTGTGCTTGAGTCAGGTAAGATAATCCTGATGAAAAAGATTTTGGTGATAGGTTCAGGAGGCGCTGGCAAATCCATCTTCGCACGACGCCTTGGCGCTATCCTCAGGCTTGAAGTTATTCATCTGGATTCTCTTTATTGGAGCGCGGGATGGGTGGAGATGCCTAAAGACGAGTGGAAAATAACGGTTGAAGCGCTGCTCAAAAAAGATTCCTGGATTATGGACGGCAATTATGGAGGCACGCTTGATCTCAGGCTCGCGGCCTCGGACACGTTGATTTTTCTGGATATTCCCAGATCAATTTGCCTGTGGCGCGTCCTGAAACGGCGAGCTTTATATCGCAAGGAAAGTAGACCCGACATGGCGGACGGTTGTCCCGAGCGGATCACCTGGCAATTCATCAAATGGATTTGGGATTACCCGCGAAAGAGGCGGCCTGCACTGTTAGAAAAACTAAAATCCTCTTCCCACAGCAAGACGATCATAGTCCTCAGGTCGCAAACAAAAATCGAAAGCTTTCTGGCGAATCAACGTACATCTAACAATTGATTAAAGCAGACGTTTCGATAGCATGCCTTTCATGCTGATTTTCGCTGGTCAGGAGGAATGCTTGATGCGTTAATCATACTGTCCCACAACTGTGTGATCGGCCAGCGCGATGTTAAAATAGAGGCGCAATGGATAAGAGAATACATTTGACGGGCCTCACGCAGGCGGAGTTGACGGCGCTGGTCTCGGAGATGAACGAGCCGTCATATCGCGCAGCGCAAATTTTTGGGGCGGTGCATGGCAGGCGGCTGCGTTCCTTCGACGAGATGACGGACTTGCCGAAAGGATTTCGCGCGCGGTTGGCGGAGCGGGCCAGTGTGTCGACGCTAAATGTCGAGTCGCGTTATCTGTCAGAGGACGGTACGCGCCGTTACCTTTTGAAGACCGAAGACAATCTGCCAGTCGAGGCGGTCTTTATCCCGGAAGAGCGACGTGACACGATCTGTTTTTCTTCACAGTCTGGATGTCCTTTGCAATGCGACTTCTGTTTGACGGCCAGGCTCGGACTGCTCAGAACATTGACGGCGGGCGAGATCGTAGAGCAGATCATCATCGCTCTTAACGACGCCTACGGCGAGGGCGTGCGGACGCCGCACGGGACGAATCTGGTCGCGATGGGCGCGGGCGAGCCTTTCCTGGCCTTCGAGCCTTTGATGAAAGCGCTGCGCATTATGGCCGATCCTAAAGGACTATACATCGTTCCCAACCGCGTCACTGTCTCGACCGCTGGCGTTGTGCCGCGCATACGCGAGCTGGCGACTGTAATTGATCGACCGCATCTGGCGATCTCTCTGGCCGCGCCGACGGATGAGCTGCGCGATGTGCTGATGCCCATCAACAAAAAGTGGCCGCTCGAAGAGTTGATGGCGGCCTGCAAAGAGTTCGAGCGTTCGCTCAAACCAGGCGAGCGTTTTACCTTCGAGTATGTGATGCTGGACAATGTGAACGATTCAGACGAACAGGCACGACAGCTTGCTAATCTACTGAATCGTCATAATCTGCGCGCCAAGGTCAACCTGATCCCGCACAATCCGGCAGAGCCTCTAGCCTATCGTCCGTCCTCGCCCGAGAGGGTCGAAAGCTTTAAAGCGATTCTTGCATCAAAGGGCGTGCAAGCCTACGTGCGGCGTCCGCGCGGTCGCGACATCTACGCCGCGTGCGGCCAACTCGCAGCGCGTCGCACATCGAACACGCTCACAGCAAACCTTTCGCCGGTTTAGTTCTTGGGCGGTTGAGAATCCAGACTGCTGTGACAAGCTTTCGCATTCGGTGAAGCATCTTTTACAACCATTTTACACAGAGGATGTACCGTGCAGTTTCGGATTCCGCGCGCAGGCATTACAATCCGCTGAAACAAAAATTCTAGACCATGTGGAAAGAACGATTCGTGATGAGACTTGAAAGTTTTACCAGACGAGCGATGCTCTCTATCCTGGCGGCGGCGCTTCTATTATTCCCCGTAAATTTTTATGCGAACCCGACGGCTAATCGGGCGCAGGCCAACATCGGCATTAACGGTTTCTTCGCTTCGGATAAGGCGCAGCGCGGGCGTACTATTCAGGCGGCGGTCGTGATAGATATTCCGTCGGGCTACCATGTCAATGGGAACAAGCCGCTTGGCAAGTACGCCATTCCGACGGTGCTGAAAATCGAAGCGCCGGGCGGCGTGCGCGTCAGCCCTGTCAATTATCCGCGCGCAAGTCTTCGCAGCTTCCCTTTTTCAAAAGAGCAACTGGCCGTCTATGAGGGCCGCGCAGTGTTGCGTTTTAACGTGACTATCCCGGCCAATTTCGATGCGGGCGTAACCGAGTTGCGCGCACGCCTACGTTACCAGAGCTGCACGGACGATACTTGTTTTCAGCCGGAGACGCGCGAGATCAAGATGCCCATCGGCGTCGTCGGCGCGAACGAATCAGTCAAGCGCATCAACGGTCAAATCTTCGGCGGAAGACGAAAAGGATGAAAGAGCAAGGATGAAGGATGAAAGCGTGGCTGCTTAACTTGAATCAGCATTCCTTTCATCCTTGCTTTCCGATGACTGACATAAGGCGACCGACGCGACCCTGTTGGCGCTTTTCGCGGCGGTAGGAGAAGAAGAGGTCTGTGCGACACATGGTGCAGAGCGGTGCGATGTGTATACGCTCCTGCGAGACGCCTGCGGCGATGAGCTGTTGGCGGTTGGCTCTTTGAAGATCGATCAGTGCATGGCCCGCGCGGGTCTGTGTCAACAGCTCGCCACCGCCGGGAAAGTTTTCCTGAAAGGCTTCGATGACTTCCGTGCCGACCTCGTAGCAGCAGCCGCGCGCCGCTGGGCCAATGGCTGCACGTATGTCTGCGGCTCGCGTGCCGTATTGCTCGCGCATGCGCTCAATCGTTTTGGCGACGATGAGGGCGAGCGTCCCGCGCCATCCGGCATGAATGGCTGCGACCGCACGCGTGCGCGCATCGCCTAAAAGTACGGGCACGCAATCGGCCGTCTTGACGCC